>NZ_JAKJJX010000012.1:0-176494 GCF_022320765.1 Clostridium sp. YIM B02569
TATTCTACCTCCAACCTTATAAAATAAACATATTACTTTTTGAAGTTTACACGAAAGTCTTGACAGACTCTCAAGGATGGAACTGATTCTAACATAGCTGATTTTACTTCTGTACTGGAATCAAAAACTGCTTTTCCAGTTAAACGAATCCATTCACCTTTAGGAGAAGTCGTGGATATTTCAACCTTAGGATTTGCAACTAACTGTTCAAAAACAGATTTAGTGTTATTTGTTGCAAAATATAATTTGTCATTATATTTCATTACTGCACCAAAAGGTCGTACTCTTGGTTGATCACCATCCATAGTTGCAATATAGAAGGTAGGGTTGTTAAGTAAAAAATTCTAATACTTCATTCATCTTAATTGCTCCTTAAATTTTAATATGTTATAATCTCTTTGTACATAATATAGGTTATTACCGTAATTTTTTCAAGTAGGATTATTTTAAATACATAGTATCATAAATATACTAAGGGGAGTACATGATGGAGGAAGAATATAATTTATTTGGCAAATGTCCGTTTGTAACAGCACAAAAAATTATTGCAGGTAAATGGGCAATAGTAATTTTACATAATTTAAGTACAAAAACACTTCGTTTTGGAGAATTACAAAAATTATTACCTGAATTAAAGCAAGCTACATTAACAAAACAGCTTCGTAGTTTAGAGGAGTATGGGTTGGTAAATCGTAAGATTTTTCCCCAGGTACCGCCAAAAGTTGAGTATTCATTAACTGAGATAGGAAAAGAATTTAAATTGGTGTTGGATAGCATATCTATTTGGGGAGAAAAATATATCGATCATATAAAATCAGCTGAAGTTTCAGAAACTTAAATATAGTTATATATTAGGAATGTTATAATTTAATATTTTAAATTATAACATTCCTAATTTTTTTGAGGTTAGCTATATAGCCTGAAAGATGTGTCTTAAAATATTTAGATCGTATTAAATGTTGTGATTTTATTGACATCAATGTCAATCTAAAACACTAAAACTATAAGTCTAATTAAATAGTAACAAAATTAATATTCATATTAACTTGCCTTTTTGTATATTATTAGTAAGTTTAAGTTTAGAGAAAAACTTTTTCTATGCTAACATATGTAGGATAATTTGAACATAACTGTTGGTAATATATAAATCCCCCAAATATAGTAAAATTGGATGGTGAGAAATATGGAAAAGAATTTTCATACTGCAAGAGGATATGAAAATATAAATTTGACAAGAAAATTGCTTACTCCTTCAATGGAAGATTATTTAGAAATGATCTATAGATGCAGCATGGAAGAAAAAGTAGTTAGGCTAAACAAAATAGCACAAATGCTGAATGTTCGCGATTCATCAGCATCTAGAATGATGAAAAAGTTTGGAGAATTATCTCTTATAAAATATGAAAGGTATGGAGTAATAATTCTCACTGAGGAAGGAATAAATATAGGTAAGTATTTGCTCGAAAGACATAATATTGTAAAGAAGTTTTTGGAATATTTAGAGTGTGAACGGGATATTTTAGAGGAAACAGAATTGATTGAGCATATTATTAGCAGCGAAACTATTAATAATATAGATATGCTAAATATGTTCTTTGCCGAGAACATAGATGTGTTAGAAAGGTATAGGAATTTTAAAAAGAGAAATAAAGAATAGTAAATATAATTTTTTGATGTCTCATAAAGTATGAGATAATTTGTAAATAAATTTATGTATATTGAGTATTAGGAATTACCTAGTAAGATAATATGGGATGTTTTGTAAAAGAATGATATTGTTTAAAAATAAATGGGTAAATAAAGCATACATTATTTATTCTATACATTTGTATAATGATAACGGGGTGAGACGTTATTATGGAAATGCAGAAAAATAAACACAAAAAACTTTTAATAGGCATTATAGTTTCATGTTTTACTTTACTTGCCATATATTTGGGGCTGGCAATCTATTTTATGAACCACTTTTATTTCGGTTCTACGGTTAATTGTGTTAATGTTTCGGGTAAGACTGTACAAGAAGTAGATGAAGAAATGCCAAACGAAATAACAAATTATACTTTGAAATTAAAGGAAAGAGGAAATAATGAAGAACAAGTTAAAGGAACTGAGATAAATCTTAAGTATAATCCAGATGGAAAAGTTCAGGAACTAAAAGATAAGCAAAATCCATTTAATTGGCTTATGTCATTATTGGGAACCAATGATTCTACGATAACAAATGTAGTTACTTATGATGATGAGTTACTAAAAAAAAGCATTGATAATCTTTCATGTTTTAATAGTAATAACGTAAATGAACCACAAAACCCTAGTTTTGAATATACAGATGATGGATATAAAATTACTGATGAGGTATATGGTAATAAAATTGATAAGATGGCGCTACATGATAGTATTGTGAATGCAATTCTTAATGGGAAAACAACATTAGATTTGGATTCGGAGGATTGTTATGAAAAGCCTCAATATACTTCAAAATCTCAGGAGGTTATTAATACTAAAGATACCCTTAATAAATATGTATCCTCTAAAATAACATATAATTTTGGTGATAAGACCGAAGTAATAGATGGATCTATAATAAACAAATGGATTAACGTAAATAATAGTTTAGAAATTACACTTGATGAACCAAAAATCAAAGAATATCTAAACAGCATATTGAATAATTACAATACAGTTGGTAAGACAAGAAATTTTGTTACATCGCTAGGTGCCACTGTGCAAGTTAGCGGAGGAGATTACGGTTGGTTAATTAATAATAATGATGAGGAAAAAGAATTAATTTCAAGCATAAAAGAAGGACAATCTGTAACAAAAGAGCCTAAATATACACAATCAGCAATGTCTCCTGGGAGTAATGACATTGGTAATACTTATGTAGAAGTAAATATGAGCAAGCAGCACGTATGGTTTTATAAGAATGGTTCTTTAATAGTAGAGGGAGATGTGGTTACAGGAAATGTAAGCAATAATACGTCAACACCTACTGGGGTATATTCATTAAAATACAAGCAAAGAGATGCTACTTTAAAAGGTCAGGGATATAGCAGTCCAGTTAATTTTTGGATGCCCTTTAATGGAGGAATAGGCATTCATGATGCAAGTTGGAGATCAGTATTTGGAGGAAGAATTTATTTGACAAATGGTTCTCATGGATGCGTAAATTCTCCATATTATCTAGCTAATACTATATTTAATAATATTAATGAGGGAACGCCTGTGGTTTGTTATTATTAAATTTCTATGAAATTATCAATTTAGAACTTAATAAACTAAGATTAAAAATGAGACTAGCTTTTAGCTGGTCTTTTGCAGCTGCTAGAATAATATATTTAACTATAGTGATTTTGTTTAAAGGAGTGGCTTTATTTGCCTAGAGAAACAAATTTTATTCAACCAGATAATCCAACTGATGAAGAAAGGCATGAAATGTTAAGGATGACTTTAGAGGAAGCGAATCGTATTGAAGATTTTAATAATATAGTTGAATTATTAAGTCCACCACAAGATATTACAACAATTTTACCTCCTGGAAGTTGCTCAGGCATTAAGGTTGGGATAATAGGAGGAGGTATTGCAGGTTTAGCCTCAGCCTTTGAACTTAGAAAACTAGGTTTTGATATTACTATTTTTGAAACAGAAGAGAAGCGGATTGGAGGACGAGTCTATACCTATTATTTTGATGAGGAGAAAAGACTTTATGGTGAACTTGGTGCTATGCGTACACCAGTAGGTCATGAAACAACATGGCATTATATTAATACTTTTGGTATAAAAACAAGGCCATTTATTCAAAATAATAAAAATGCATTATTTTATATAAGACATAAACGTGCGAGGAATGATCCTCAGGGAAAAAGTGTAATGGAAAATATATACCCGGAATTTAACTTGACTGAGAGGGAACGAAATACTCCATGGCAGAAAATAATTGGAGATGCATTGTCAAGTAATTTATTAAAAATACCCCCCTCCATAAGAAAGGAATTATTAGAGGTAAAAGAAAATTATTCAGATATAATTAAATATGTTGGTAGTCTTGGAATAAGGGAAGTACTTGAAAAGATGGGTGTAAGTGAAGGAGCAATAGAGCTAATTTCTGGAGTTGCACCTTTTCTAGGTTCATTTTATTATAATAGTTATTCTGAAAATTTAATTGAGGAATATACTGTAGATTATGCATATAGGTACGAAATTGTTGGTGGAGCAGTAAATCTACCACTAGCTTTTTATGATTCGTTAATGTCTAAAAAACCAAAAGAATATAATAATATTAGAGATGAAGAATTGGGAAAAGTATCTTGGGAAAGTGGAAAGACAGTAAAAAGCATATATAAAATTAATGATATAGAGGATAAAGTAGTGTTAGAATATGCGGATGAGAAGTTATCTAAGCTTTATAGTCAAACTTTCGATTTCGTTGTTTGTGCAATACCTTTTTCAAGCCTTAGAGATGTGAATGTATTTCCTATGTTTAGCAATGAAAAAATGCAGTCAATAAGAGAAGTTTTTTATACATCATCTCAAAAAACTCTTTTTATGTGTAATGAACGTTTTTGGGAAAAAGGAAATGATAATGAGAAGATAGTTGGCGGAGGATCTAATACTGATTTGCCAATTCAAACCATATGGTATCCTAGTCATAGTATTAGTACTAGTTATGGTGGAGTAACAAAAAATAAGATGAATGTTTCTGTTGGAAGAAAAAGAAGTGCTAAGGATAATCAAGGAGTTCTGATAGCATCATATAATTTAGGGTTAGACGGAATACGCGTAGGAAGCTTAGATGATAATGCACGATTTGAATTGATTAAAAGGCAAGTTGAGGATGTCCAGGGTCTTCCACGAGGATATCTTGATTATATAGTTGAAGATCATAAAACTGTTGACTGGGATAGAGAAAAAGGATTTTATGGAGCATTTTGCTACTTTATGCCTCAGCAGCAAAAACTTTTTTCTAATGCGATGGTAAAACCAGAATATAATAATAGAGTATATTTTGCAGGAGAACATGTTTCTTTGACGCATGGATGGATAGAAGGTTCTGTAAGTACTGCAATGAAAGCTGCAAATAAATTAGCAGAGTACTGTAAAAGTATGTGAGAGTGAGCTACCTTTAAATAGAAATGCATTTTCTATTTATGGTGGCTTTTTTTGGTGAAAAATTATATATTAATAATTTAGATTTTTTAGTATAATAGTAGCGAAGGGAGTAGATATAATGAGAAAAAGAAGAAATAAAAGTAGTAACAAGGTTATGCCAGGGGTTATAATTTCTCTCTGTACTTTGGGTGCTATATATTTAGGTATGTCATTATATTCTATTAATCATTTTCACTTTGGAACCGTAATTGATGGGGTTAATGTTGGCGGGCAGACCGTTGAGGGAGCAGAAGAAAAGCTAGCTGCCCAAATGCAATCATATGCATTGG
Organism: Clostridium sp. YIM B02569; assembly: GCF_022320765.1. Taxonomy (NCBI): domain Bacteria; kingdom Bacillati; phylum Bacillota; class Clostridia; order Eubacteriales; family Clostridiaceae; genus Clostridium; species Clostridium sp. YIM B02569. Next base: position 5,439 of record NZ_JAKJJX010000012.1, read on the forward strand.
AATTAGACGAAAGAGGAGATGTAAAAGAACAAATTAAAGCTAGTGATATTGGATTAAAATATAATTCTGATAAAATCAAAGAATTAAAGAAGAATCAAAGTTCATTTGCTTGGCCTAGTACATTTTTTAAGAAAAATAATTCTGAAGCATCCCAGATAATTATGTATGATGAAGAACAACTAAACCAAACACTAAATAAGCTTTCTTGTGTTAGTAACAAGAAGATAACCCAACCACAAAATGCTAGCTTAAATTATAAAGATGGAGAATACGAGATAGTAGATGAAGTTTTAGGAAATAAGATAAATAAAGATGCTTTACATGATAATGTAGCTAATGCGATCCTTGATGGGAAAACATCAATAGATTTAGATTCAAGCAATTGTTATGAAAATCCTAAATACACTTCAAAGTCAGATGAAGTAACTGCAGCAAGAGATACACTTAATAAATACATAGGATTAAAAATTACGTATGATTCAAATGGCAAAAAAGAAGTTTTGGATGGATCTACTATACATAACTGGCTTGGAGTAGATGACAATATGCAAGTTACAATCAATGAAGATAAAGTTCGGAATTATGTATATAAAATATCTAGCATTTATAATACTTTTGGTAGCACAAGAGATTTTGTTACAGCAACAAAAAAAACAGTACAAGTGAGTGGCGGTAATTATGGATGGATTGTTGATAACTCTAAAGAAGTAAAAGATTTAATAGAAATTATAAGGAATGGACAAGATGTAACAAAGGAACCAAAATATGCACAAAATGCATTTGTAAAAGGAACTAACGATATAGGGAATACTTATGTAGAAGTCAATCTTACTAAGCAGCATGTATGGTTTTATAAAAATGGAGCTCTAGTTGTTGATGATGATGTTGTTACAGGAAATGTAAGTAATAATACAGGTACACCAGTAGGGACATATGTTCTAAATTACAAAGAGAAAAATGCAACATTAAAGGGTGAAGATTATAGTTCACCAGTTGATTATTGGATGCCTTTTAATGGAAATGTAGGTATTCATGATGCTAGTTGGAGAAATGGAGTGTTTGGTAAGCAGATATATTTAACAAGCGGTTCACATGGATGCGTAAATTCACCTTATAATTTAGCAAAAACAATATTTGAAAATATTGAGCCGGGAACTCCAATTATAGTATATACTGAATAATGTACTATTTAATTTATATTTGTTAATAAAATTGTAATACTATTGAAATAGTATAAATAAGTAAAGTTATGCTAATATAAAAGCAGGTTTATAGATTAAAAATCTTGAACCTGCTTTTAATTTTAACATTAGAGAAGGTGTATATTATGGATATAAAAATTCTTATAGCTGAAGATGACAATATATTTCGTGATTTAGTATGTGATATAGTAAGAAAAGAAGGGTACATGCCTATAGAAGCGTGTGATGGGGAAGAAGCTATTAATATGTTTTTTAATAATAATGATATTGATTTGGTCATATTAGATGTAATGATGCCAGTGTACGATGGGTGGGAGGTTCTTAAAGAGATAAGAGAAAAGTCTGAAGTGCCAATAATTATGCTGACAGCATTAGGAGATGAAAAACATGAAGTGTTAGGGCTTAAAAAAGGTGCGGATGATTACATTGGAAAACCGTTTAGTTATGAAATATTTGTTGCACGCTTGAATAACATCGTAAAGAAAGTAAAGAAGAAATTCTCAGACGAAATAGCTGTAGGAAACTTAAGGATATATCAAAGAACTCATAAAGTAGTGATTGATGATGAAGAAATCAAATTAAATCCAAAAGAATATAATCTTTTACTGTATTTAGTTGGAAATGTTAATACAGTTCTAAGCAGAGAGCAGATATTGGATAAAGTATGGGGATATAATTTTGATGGTGATATAAGAACTATAGATACGCATATAAAAACTTTAAGGGCTAAACTTTCGGAACAAGGAGATTGGATAAAAACTATAAGAGGAAGTGGATACATGTTTGAGGTAGAAAAATATGAAAACAATTAAGACAAAATTATTTTATATATTTATGGTTCTTATGATTTCATTAGTTTTAGGTGGGATAATTTTAAATTCAGTCTTCCTAGAATCATATTATATTTATAAAAATAAAGGAGTCTTAGTGTCAGTAAGTCAGAAAATTAAGGATGAATATACGGAAGGAGAAAAAGACAATTATCAATATGTAGACACAATACAAAGTGTTGATAACATTAATACAATAATTGTTGATAATAATTATGATATAAAATACAATTCTATTCATCCTAAATCAAATGATGAAGAAAAACGTCTATCTAAGGAGATTAAACAAACTATTGTAGAGAATGAAAAAAGACTTTCGAAAAAGTATGTTTACTATATTGATGAGAAAAATAATGATCAAAGGACAAAATTAGTATTTGTTTCACAAATTGAGAATGGAGATTTTATTATTCTAAAGAAGTCTTTTAAGAGTATTCATGAGAGCGTAGTAATTGCAAATCAATTTTATATATTGGCAGGACTTATAGTAATGTTTATTGGTGCTATATTTATTATTATTTTCTCTAATAAAATAACAAAGCCAATTATAGAAATGAGTAAAATTGCTGAAAATATATCTAATCTTAAATTTGACAAGGTTGTTGATATAGATTCGAAGGATGAAATAGGAAGGCTAGGAAATAGTATAAATAAGATTTCTGACAAGCTTAACAAAAGTATAGATGAACTTAAACAAGATGTGGAGCGTAAGAAAGAACTTGTAAGGAATATGTCTCACGAATTAAAGACACCAATTGGGATAATTAAAGGGTATGCGGAAGGGCTCAAATTTGGAGTGGCCAATGATAGGGAAACAATGGATAAATATTGTTCGATATTAGTTGAAGAATGCGATAGAATGGATAGCTTGGTTAAAGAACTTTTACATTATTCTATGATGGAAGGTGGAATGATTAAACTAAATGTTGTATCATTTGATATTAACAAATTTTTATGCAAAATTGTAGAACGATTTAAACCAGTAGTTGGTGGGAGAAATATTACTTTCACTTTAGATTGTGTGAAAGACTGTGAAATACATGCTGATAGAGACTTGCTTGAGAAGGCTATAAATAATTTCATTACGAATGCCATCGATCATGTGAAAGGCAGAAAAATTATTAATATAATAGGCAAGAAAGAAGAAAATAAAATAAAGATAGGTGTTTTCAATACTGGTGATAACATATGTGAGGAAGAAATGGATAAGCTTTGGGATGTATGCTATAAAGTGGACAGGTCGAGAGCTAGAAAGTATGGAGGTCATGGTATAGGCCTGTCATTAGTGAGATTGATTGCACAACTTCATGGTGGAATTACTAAAGTGAAAAATGTGGAAGAAGGGGTGACTTTCTATTTGGAAATACCTGAATAGATTATTGAATATAAATTTATCCCAAATATAAGAGAATATTAAAGTCATGCAAAATATATATGCATGACTTTTTTGATATAAAATATATTTATATTTAAAATACATGAAAAAGATCAAGGGATTTTTGCAAAAGGTGTATACGATTTCGAAAAAAATGTATAAATTCATGGAATAATATTCTTGATAACAAGGACAATCTGCTGTATAATACATACTGTTAGTATGCGAACAATATGCATAAAAATAATTCGTACATGGAGGGTTAATATGAAAAAGACTATGTTAGTTTGTTTAGTTGTAGCACTAATGTTAAGTGGTTGCGGTTCGACTAATAACGGAAATACAAGCAATAATTCAAAAACTGCTGAAACTACTGCAGAGCAAGCTAAAAATAAATACATAATGGCTGGAAAAATAGAAGCAAATGATCAAGCAAATATAGCCTCAAAAATTTCAGCAAGAGTTTCAGAAGTACTAGTTGATGTTGGGTCAAAAGTAAATGCAGGGGATACTATAGTTAAGTTAGATACTCAAGACTTGCAAGCACAAGTGAATCAAGCACAGGCAGCGGTTGATACTGCAAATGCGACGTTAACTAACGCTATGAATTCTACACGTCCAGAACAAATATCTCAAGCTCAAGCAACTTTAGATAGTGCAAATGAAGCTTATGATGTTGCTAAGAAAAACTATGATCGTACTAAAGCTTTAGTTGATGCGGGAGCAAATACTCAGCAGCAACTTGAAGCTGCACATCAACAGCTTACAACTGCAGAGTCACAACAGAAATCTGCACAAGAGCAATTGAACATGCTTAATAATGGAGCAACACAAACAAGTATAGATGTTTATAAAGCTCAAGTGGCACAAGCAGAAGCTGCTTTAAAAACTGCACAAACAACATTAAATAATGGAACTCTTACAGCGCCGATTTCGGGTGTAGTAAATGCTAAAAGTATTAATGTAGGTGAGATGGCATCTCCAGGTGCAACTCTTGTTTCAATATCTAATCCGGATGCTTTAGTGGTAAATGCATATGCACCTTTAGATATTGCAGGTCAGCTTCAAGAAGGACAAGATGTGGTAGTTAAAGTATCAGAAGTAGATAATGTTGAATTTGACGGAAAGATAACTGTAATAAATTCAAAACTAAATTCGCAAAGTAGAAATATTTTGGTTAAAGTTAGTTTAGCAGACCCAAATTCACAATTAAAGCCTGGCATGTTTGCTGAAATTGGATTAAAGGAATAAGGGAAGAGGTGACTTGAATATGAAAGGAAAGCGTAAAATATTAATTATTGGAATATTGTTGGTAATTGTGGTAGCATTAGGTAGTATAGGATTCTACTATTGGTATGAAAATGCATACTATGTTTCAACTGAAGATGCAAGAGTTAATGCAGATTTTGTTAGTGTAACTCCACAAATTTCTGGTAAACTACTAGAACTTAATGTTGATGAAGGAGATAAAGTAACAAAAAATGAAATACTAGCGCGTCAAGAAATGAATAATCTTCCAGACACAAGTGTAGAACAATCTTTAGTAAGAGCACCTATTGATGGAATTATAGTAAAGAAGCAGGGAACTGTTGGAGAACTTTTATCAACAGGTCAAACTTTAATTACGTTAGTAGATCCAACTAAGCTTTATATTTCTGCTAACATAGAAGAAACAAAACTTGAAAAAGTAAAAGTTGGACAACCAGTTGATATTACTATTGATGAATATGATTCACAAAAATTTAGTGGAAAAGTAAAAACAATAGGTGAAATATCTAATTCTGCTATATCACTATTACCATCATCAACAAGCGGAACCTTTACTAAAGTAGTTCAAAGAGTACCAATAAAAATTGAACTTGATAATTTTGATGATAAGATTCTTCCAGGAACTAATGCAGTTATTAAGATTCATATTAAATGATGAGGTGATATAATGGGAGAGAATAATAACGAATCATTAGCAAGTAGTTGGTTAGCGTTAGCTGTAGTTATTATAGGTACTTTCATGTCTATACTTGATAGTAGTATAGTAAATATTGCTCTTCCTAAAATGATGGCTGTTTTTGGAGTATCTTTAGATGATATAAAGTGGGTGTTAACAGCTTATACATTGGCGCTTGGTGCCATTATACCACTTACTGGATATTTACAAGAAATTTTAGGAGCTAAAAGAATATATGTATTTGCTTTAGCGATGTTTACAGTTGGATCTATGTTATGTGGTCTTTCTTGGAGCAATACAAGTATGATAGCATTTCGTGTCCTCCAAGCCATTGGAGGAGGAATGATAATGCCAGTAGGAATGTCAATAATATATCAAATATTTCCTCGAGAAAAGATTGGATTAGCACTTGGATTTTGGGGAATAGCTGCGATGGCAGCACCTGCAATAGGACCTACTTTGGGTGGATATATTATTGAGAAGATGGACTGGAGACTTATTTTCAATGTTAATGTCCCAGTAGGGATAGTAGGAGTAATATTGGCCTTAATTTTATTAAAGGGGACAGAAAGGAAACCTTTTAAATCCTTTGATATAATTGGATTCTTATCTTCCACTGTAGGGCTAGTAAGTATACTATATGTTCTAGGTGAAGGCTCATCAATTGATTGGTCAAAACTTGAAAATCCAATTTTGATGACCCTTGGATGTTTAAGTCTTGTATTATTTATAGTAAATGAATTAACTCATCCAGATCCATTATTAGATTTAAGAGTTTTTAAATTATTTGATTTTACAATTAGCCAAATTATAACTAGTGTATTAACTCTAGCTATGATGGGCGGTGTTTACGTATTACCATTATTTTTACAGAATATAAGAGGATATACACCTATGGAAGCCGGATTAATAATGTTGCCGGGAGCTCTGGTAATGGGAATTATGATGCCTCTTAGCGGTAATTTATTAAATAAAGTTGGCGTAAAAGCACTGGTTATACCTGGACTTATAATACTTGCAGGCGCTTCATATGAACTTGCAACAGCTATAAACATGAATTCGAGTAAAGACTATATCATACTTGTTAATTGTATAAGGTCCATTGGAATAGGATTGAGTATGATGCCGATTAGTACTACCGGGATGAACGTTGTTCCAGCACATTTAATTAGTAGAGCATCAGCTCTTTCAAATACCTTAAGACAGGTGGCTGGTTCAGTTAGCGTTACTTTAATGTCTACTCTTATACAAGGAAGAAATGATTATAATTATGCAAAGTTATCTGAACAAATTAATGTATATAATCCAACTTCTAATAGCACAATAAGTACATTAACTAAAGCATTTATGGGAATGGGAATGGATGCAAATACTGCTAGAGCTTCTGCAGTATCTTATATAGTGAAAATAATTCAAGGTCAAGCGTATGTAGATGCTATGTCATATTCAGTTGTAGTAACTGTTGTTATAGTATTCGTGACTATATTCTTAGCTTTATTTATGGGTGGAAAGAAAGAGCCTAAAAAAGAAAATAAAGAAGGTGAAAAAAATGAATCTACAGGAGGGGCCCTCATCGCCGAATAATGAATTACATCAAAAACAAGCGGATGAGATTATTGGTGTATTTAGGAATATTAGAAAAGAATTAAGCTGTAAGTTTGAAAAAATTGCAAAAGATTGCGGATTTACAGCACCTCAATTAAATGTTATATTTCATTTATATATGATGCCATCGATAACTCTAAATGAATTAAGTGATCAGATAGGATTAACTAAAAGTACAGTTTCAGGAATAGTTGATCGTCTTGCAAAACAGGGCGTTGTTACAAGAGAAATACCAAAGGAAAATCGTAGAATTGTAAGATTGTCAATTTCAGCGGAATTTAGGAAAAACAATGATATTTGCAAAATGAAAAAAGAGTTTATATCAAATCTTATACTAAATTCTATAAAAAATACAGATCCAGAAGAAGTAGAAAAAATAATTTATGGATTAAAACAATTCAGTATATTACTGAATAATAATTAGAAAATTGTAAAGCGCTTTATTCATATACAATTATTTTAGGATAGTTTTTATGAGTGAAGTGTTTTTCTTTAAGAAATTTATAAAAGGCCAAAGTAAGACTGATTTTATAATTCTTTTATTTGGATCGGAATCTTTTTAAGTTTAATGTCCAGGTGAACTGTAATTGGCTAGGTGATAAATGGGAAATATGACGTTCAATGTAGTAGCCGAAATCTTGTTATTTTTATTAAAAAAAAGAAGTAATATATGTGCTAATTTAATAAAGTTAAAGTGAAATTATTTGTATATTTTAATTGAGTTAGTAATATAATTAAATGAAGGCTAATTTTGTCGAAGATGTATACAAAGGTAAAAGTATATTATATTATTTTAATATAAAAATTAAAATAATATAAGTGGGAGAGAAAAGTTTATGTCTGAAAAAAACAACAAAAAAATTGTTTGGTATACCTTAGCATTTATGGCTTTTTCAACAGTTTGGGGTTTTGGTAACGTTATCAATGGTTTCTCTGAATATAATGGACTTAAGTCAGTAGTATCTTGGATCCTGATTTTTGCTATTTATTTTGTACCATACGCACTAATGGTAGGAGAGTTAGGATCAGCGTTTAAAGAATTTGGTGGTGGTGTCAGTTCATGGATAAATGAAACAATAAGTCCTAGAGTTGCCTATTATGCAGGATGGACTTATTGGATTGTTCATATGCCTTATATTTCACAAAAACCATCAAACTTTATGATAGCAACAAGTTGGGCTATATTTCAAGATAAAAGAATTAGTAGTATGGATACAAAGTTACTACAAATAACATGTTTAGTAATTTTTTTAGTTGGACTTTATATAGCTTCTAAAGGATTAAATCCGTTAAAAAAATTAGCTACACTTGCAGGAACATCGATGTTTGTAATGTCAATTTTGTTTATTGTTTTAATGGTAGCTGCACCTGCTATTACTAATGCGCATTTAAATTCTATCGATTGGTCTATAAAAACGTTTATGCCCGCATTTGATATGAAGTTTTTTACAGGTCTATCTATATTAATTTTTGCAGTTGGCGGTTGTGAAAAGATTTCGCCGTATGTAAACGAAATGGATGATCCTGAAAAGGGATTCTCAAAGGGTATGATTGCATTAGCTGTTATGGTAGCTGTATGTGCAATTTTAGGAACAATTTCTCTTGGAATGATGTTTGATTCAAATAATGTTCCTAAAGACTTAATGACAAATGGAGCATACTATGCCTTCCAGAAGTTAGGGGAATATTATCATCTAGGTAATTTATTTGTTGTCGTTTATGCTATTACTAACATGATTGGACAGTTTGCGGTATTAATTATATCTATTGATGCACCTTTACGTATGTTACTTGATAGTGCGGATAAGAATTTTATTCCTGAAAAAATGTTTGTAAAAAATAAATATGGCACATATAAAAATGGTCATAAATTAATTTTAATAATTGTTTCAATTTTAATAATAGTTCCAGCCTTTGGTATTGGGAACGTAGACGAGCTAGTGAAATGGCTAGTAAAATTAAATGCCGTGTGTATGCCACTTCGTTATTTATGGGTATTTGCTGCTTATATTGCATTGAAAAAAGCAGGAGAAAAATTCAAGCCAGAATATCAATTTGTAAAAAACAGAACTGTTGGTATTATAATTGGAGCATGGTGTTTTGCATTTACTGCTTTTGCATGTATTAGTGGTATGTATACAGCTGATAAATTTCAATTAGTTCTTAATATTATAACTCCTTTTGTATTACTTGGGCTAGGATTTATAATGCCGTATTTTGCACGAAAGAACAATAATTAATTATACAATAAAATATTTGGCTCTAAGTATTATAACTTAGGGCTGTTTTTATTGTACAAAAAACTATGAATTTATTAAATGCTAAATAGCTTATTATATAAGTCTTTAGTGATATAATTGTGTATACATTGGGGATTATGAGATTATAAAAATAAACGGAAGTGGAGGGCGGCGTAGCTAGCTTTTATAAATGAATAATAATTAATCAGAATCTTTGAAAAGTTTTAATACTAAAGCAGTGTAGATTATAGTAAATAGAGAATTTAAATAATTTATAAATAATTATGGAAAGTGTACAGGATTTTAAAGAGGAAAATTGGTGCATTAAAAATATATTTAAAAGGTCTTTTAAATTGCTGTATTTTTAAGTATTATAATAAGTGAATGCTAACATTTTAATTGTCCTCCATATTATTTATCATGCTTAACAGCGGGTGTATAACTTGGGGGATAAAACTTATTTTTTAAAATAATAAAGCGGGTTAAGTTGGCAGGGTTAGAAAATACTTTTGAAAGAACTTTTAAGCTGCAAGATAGTAGCATTTGGAGGAAATATGTCAGATATTAGAGAATTGAGTTTTAATGATACAAATAGTTCAACAAAATCACTAGGAGAGCAAACTTCAGAAAGAATTGTTCGATTGATTATAGATAATGATTGGAAATCTGGAGATAAGTTACCTAATGAATATGATCTTGCAAGTAGCCTTAATGTAGGAAGAAGCACTATAAGAGAAGCTATAAAGGCTTTGGTTTCACGGAATGTTTTAGAAATTAGACGTGGAGCTGGAACTTTTATTTCTGATAAATGTGGAATTGCTGATGATCCCCTAGGATTAACGTTCGTAAAAGATAAATATAAATTAGCGCTTGATTTATTGGAAGTAAGATTTATGATAGAACCATCAATAGCATCTATAGCTGCTACAAAAGCTACTGATGAAGAAATCGAACAAATGTCTGGCCTGTGTGACGAAATAGAGAGCCTTATCTTGAAAAATGAACCGTATTTAGAGAAAGATATAGAATTTCATACTGCAATAGCTAAGAGTAGTAAGAATTTGGTTATTGTTAATTTGATTCCAATAATTAACAGATCTATTACTATATTTATAGATATTACAAATAGAAAATTACGTAATGAAACAATAGAGACGCATAGGGAAATTTTAAATTCAATTAAGGAACATAATGCTAATGGAGCCCATGATGCGATGCTCTTACACTTAGTATATAATCGAAGGAATATCGCAAGTATTATAGACAATGAAAGAAATTATTAATTGTTTTGACTTTATGAAATACGTCTGCTCTTATTTTGGAGAGCGATGTATTTTTTTGCTGCTATTTTAAATACATCAGATGAATGTGCATGTTTTATATTGCTTTTTATAGAAAAATAAGAATTAAAACAATGAATTCAAAAAAAATTGACAAATACATCAGATGTGATATCATAAATACATCAGATGTATTTAAACGGTGTCAAATAAAGATTAAGGAGAGAAATAGTATGATTAGTCAAGAAGTAAGAAAAATTGCTCCAGAGATGGATCCACTTCGAAGAGGAATGGGATGGACAACAGAAGATTTATCAAAGCCGCAAATTATAGTAGAAAGTACATTTGGAGATAGTCATCCAGGAAGTGCTCATCTATTGAAATTTGCTAACAGAGCAGTTGAGGGAATTACACAATCAGGTGGGAAAGGTGCTAGATACTTTGCAACAGATATTTGTGATGGAATGTCACAAGGGCATGATGGAATAAATTACTCCTTAGCGTCTAGAGATACATTAACGTCTTTAATAGAAATCCATGCTAATGCAACACCATTCGATGGAGGCGTATTTATTTCAAGTTGTGATAAAGCAGTTCCATCACATCTTATGTCAATCGGAAGGCTAAACATACCAGCTATTATGGTTACTGGAGGAGTAATGGAAGCAGGTCCTGATTTATTGACACTAGAACAAATAGGTGCCTATAGTGCAATGTGCCAAAGAGGGGAAATTTCAGAAGAAAAATTAACTTTTTATAAAGAAAACGCATGCCCATCTTGCGGAGCTTGTTCATTCATGGGAACAGCAGCTACAATGCAAGTTATGGCAGAAGCACTTGGATTAATGCTTCCAGGTAGCTCATTGATGCCAGCAACATGTGAAGATTTAGAAGAAGTAGCGTTAAAAGCAGGAAGACAAGCTGTTGAACTAGCTAAAATGAATCTTCGTCCAAAAGATATTGTTACAATTAAATCCTTTGAAAATGCTATATTAGTTCATGCAGCTATATCGGGGTCTACTAACTCACTGTTGCATTTACCTGCTATAGCTCATGAATTTGGATTGTATATCGATGAAGAGACTTTTGATAGAATACACAAAGATGCACATTATTTACTAAACATACGTCCTGCTGGAAAATGGCCTGCGCAATATTTCTATTATGCAGGTGGTGTACCAGCAATAATGGAAGAGCTAAAGCACTTGCTTCATTTGGATGTTATGACTGTAACGGGGAAGACTTTAGGTGAAAACTTAGAAGAATTAAAAACTAACGGATATTATGAGAAGTGTAATGAGTATCTTGAAAAAGTAGGACTAAAAAAAGAAGATGTTATTCGTCCATTCAATAATGCTATTGGTACTAATGGTTCTGTATCGATATTAAAGGGAAATATAGCGCCAGAAGGTGCTGTAGTAAAACATTCTGCAGTTCCTAAAGAAATGCATGAGGCTATACTAAAAGCAAAACCTTTTGATAGTGAAGAGGAAGCTATTGATGCAGTCTTAAGAAAAATAATTCGTCCAGGGGATGCGGTTATTATAAGATATGAAGGACCAAAAGGTAGCGGAATGCCAGAAATGTTCTATACAACAGAAGCAATTGCTTCGGATGAAGAATTATCTGCTAGTATAGCGTTAATAACAGATGGTAGATTCTCAGGAGCTTCTAAAGGACCGGCAATTGGACACGTATCACCAGAGGCCGCAGTAGGAGGACCAATTGCATTAATTGAAGAAGATGATTTGATTGAAATTAGTATTCCTAATAGAGTATTACAGATCGTTGGTATAAAGGGAAAAAAATGCAGTAAAGAAGAAGTGAAGAAAGTTTTTGAAGAACGTAGAAAGAATTGGAAACCACGAAAATCAAAATACGAATCTGGAATTCTAAAGATTTTTTCAGAACATGCAGTATCACCAATGAAAGGTGGATATATGAAATAGATTAAAAACAAGGGAAAGATAAACTGTTTATTATGTAGTATACAGATTAAAATATTTCCATAATAAGTGATAATTTAATAATTCCTATTATAAATTATTAAAAGGGAAAGAATGGTTCATGTGTTAGTGAATTGTTCTTTCCCTTTATTACGCTAGATTTAAAAGATATATTATGTAAGACAAGGATGTAATGCCTTTTGGGGTAGAAAGCTGAAAAAATAATCAGATTCCTATATAGAATTTTTAAATATACAAATATAATGTTTTAGTAATGATGTGTATGAACGTATATTAGCACTAAAAAATATATACCTCAATAATAGTAAATAGAATTCTAAAGTGATATAATTTTGAAAAAGAACTATGTTCAAATGATATGTTATAGCAATTTAGGAGGAAATCTATTATGGAGAAAAGACTCTATCTATCAGCAACAGATAAAAAGTTAGCAGGGGTATGCGGTGGGATAGCTGAATACTTTGGACTTGATTCAACATTAGTCAGAATTGGGTGGGCAATTTTGATTGTTTGTGCGGGATCAGGATTACTCTTATATATAATTTGTGCATTAATTATACCAAAGCAACCGCTATTATAAGCATAAGAAAAATTAAAATTTAAGGAAGTATACTAGTGAGCAAGTTTAATATAATATTAACTATCTAACTTGGGAGGAAACAAATGGATAAAGTAAATAGCTTGATAAAAAATACGCCAATACATTTAACAACAAATACTATAGTTTTAATAATAGTTGCTATTATTGCTCTTTATATATTAATTAAAGCAATAGCAGGTATCATAAGAATAGCAGCTCTTATAGGTGTGTGCTGGTTTATATTGATGTCTATTCAAAGTACAAACCTTATTAATATACCAATTATAAGAGAAGCGTATACAACGGTAGAAAAAATAATTCCTTCAAAGGAATTATGGACAGAAGCTTTGGATAAGGCAGATAAGATAAACAAAGTAGTTAATGATTTAAAATAATAAATGTTTTTTATTTTCCACCTAGGGAAAGCTAATTTCAAGATATAAAAATTGATATTTTAAAAAATTGAAAATACTTTTGAGGAGTGAAATGAATGAAGACGTCAACTCATAGAATAGCTATTCCTTCTATTTTAGAGGTGGGAAAAGGAAATATAAATAATGTAGGCAACTTGATTAAGAAAGCCATGTTTAAAAATGTTTTAATATGCTTTGGCGAGGGTCTAGAAGAATTGTTTGCAGATTCTATATGCAACTCTTTAAAAGAAGCTAATATAGATATTTCAAGAATAGAAACAATATCAGATGTAAATTTCGAAAAGATTAGTGTAAAAGCTTTTGAAATATCAAACGACGTAGAAGCTTTAATTGGAGTAGGCGGAGGAAAGGCTATAGATGCTGTTAAGTACATGAGCTTTTTGAGAAAACTACCGTTTATTAGTATTCCAACTTCAACTTCTAATGATGGTTTCTCAAGTGCAGTTGCCTCTCTTTTGGTTAATGGCAGGAGAATATCTCTTCCAGCTAAAACTCCTTATGGAATAATTGTAGATATTGATGTTATTAAGAGTGCACCAGAAAAATTTATATATTCGGGGATAGGAGATTTAGTATCAAATATCACTGCGTTGTATGATTGGAAATTTGAAGAAGAAAATGGAAGGATGATTATTGATGATTTTGCTACTATGATTTCTAAGAAAGCAGTCAATAGTTTTATAAGAACTGAGTTTAAAAATATTAAAGATGATTTGTTTCTGAAGGAATTAGTGGATTCATTAATATTGAATGGTATTTCTATGGAAATAGCAGGTAATAGCTCGCCGGCCTCTGGTTCAGAGCATCTAATATCTCATGCATTAGATAAATTTTTAGAAATGCCTCAGCTTCATGGAATACAGGTTGGAATTGCAACATATATTATGGCGAAAGTACAAGATCATAGATTTGAAAGAATATCGAAGATACTAAAAGAAACAAACTTTTTTGAGCATGCAAAAACTTTAAAAATGAAAAAGAAAGATTATAAAAAAGCTATTGATATTGCTCCATCAATAAAACCTAATAGATATACGTATATTCATGTAGATGAAAATAGAATTCTTGCTAAAAGAATTATAGATGAGGATGAAATTCTGAACTACATATTAATATAATTTTTTCAGAAGAAGATGGAAATAAAATAAAGATTAAATGCATGAAAAAAAGTGATGAAGAAGCTATCGTAAAAGCTGAATAAAAAAGTCTCCACGGGTAATACTAGATTTAGAGTTAGTATGATTCAAAAGAGGAGGAACTTTAATGGAAAAATTAAGAAAAGGTGAGCATGAAAAAGCCATGGAAAAAGCAAAAGAGATGCTTGATAAAGGTTGCGGAATGGGAGATATAGTAGAGGAAACAAAACTAAGCGAAGAAAATGTAATGAAGGCAAAAAGAAAATGGGAAGATAAATCGTAATATTTGTTTTTGTATAAAATAATAGAAAAGTATAGTTTATTTTATAACTACTAATTAGGTTGCTAGATAAGTGCTTAGTTGGTAGTTTTATATTTTTATAATTTAATATAATAAAATTTGTTCAAGATAAAAAAATATATTTATTAGTATTTCTAAAGCAACATGGACCTAGTGCTATAGTTATTGAATAAAATATACAATAATAAATAAATTTGTGAATAAATATTCAATTATTATGAATATAGTGTATAATATAATTATAATAATATAGAAGTTGGGGAAGAAATATGAATAATATTACATATGAATTTATAAATTATAAAAGTAAAGAGTTTAAAGAAGTATCTGAATTAAGGTTTAAAATACTTTTTAAACCATATAATAAAATTCATAAATACGACTATGATGAATTAGATTATAGCAGTATACATTTGGTAGCATTAGATGAGGGCACTGTTGTTGCATATTCCAGAATGACTAATTATAATATGAATGGTAAAATGACAAATATAGTTGTTAGTGAAAAATATGTGGGTAAAGGCATTGGCATTGAAATGTTAAAAAGACATAAAATTAAGGCTAAAGAGTTTGGAGTTATATGTTTATATTTGAATGCAAGATTAGATACAATTAATTTTTATAAAAAGGCAGGATTCCAGTGCAAAGGCAATACATTTTTATCAGAAAAAAGTGGATTAGCATTACAGCCTATGTATTTTAAAATAAGTTAATATATAATAATATTATTATAATGGGATCAAAACTTATTATCATACAAATTCAGAGTTGATAAATTATATAATTTTAGGCAATAATCTTAGTAAGATTATTGCCATTATTTTTGCACATAAAATATTTAAATATCATCCTAACAACTTTTTCGTACATGTCTTGATTTTTTTATGTCTAAATAAGAATCACCGGGAATATTCTGAATGAATTTAAGAAATTTAATTATCTTTATATCTTTCTTTAATGATTCAAGACTTCGATAGTGTGTTGCTAATTCACGATTCGTGAAAAGAGCATGAATTTGTCTATGACAGGTTGAACATAAAGAGAGTGTTTTAAATTTTTCTCCGCCTTTTTCTAAGGGAATTAAGTGATGTTTAGTAATGCTAGAAACATTTCTATTGCATAATTCACATATATGGTTTTGTGCCATAAAATCCTCCTCTTATATATTAGCTTTACAATTTGATTATATCAAAATAATGAGTAAAAGCAAAAAAGATTAAAAGTAATATCATTATTATTTTATTAACAATTATTCCGTAAAATTACAAAAATATAGAAGTCCATTTTAGTAAGATTAACTTGTATATTTAAATTTATTAGTTTTCATGAAGTAGAATTGAGATATTTATAGAATTACTGTTTCAAAATACAAATCAAAGATTTGAAATTTGTAATAATTTTGAGTTAAATTAGGAAAACTTTAATCATACTAAATCAGAATTTCTTAATATATATTAAAATCATAAAGCTATATTTATAATTATTATAAGTCAAGTGATTAATTAAGGCTAATATGTGGAAATTAAATTGAAATACAGGTGTAATAACAAAGTTAAAAATAATTCATTAAAAGAAGAAATCAGTGATAATTACATATGTATTCGTATTCATGAGGCGAATTCTACATTTTTCTTCAATATATGCAATAATTAGAATATTGCTTTTGATTTCATTATTACATACAATATTTTTCGTATGATAATATAGGGGGAAAATAAATGCTTACAAAGTTTTTAGATGTTTTATTAGGAGAACCTTTATCAAATGAACAAGGATGTAATGAAAAGTATAATATTCCTTTTGGATTAGCAATTATGGCAAGTGATGCAATATCATCTGTTGCCTATGCTGCCCAGGAGATTCTTTTTGTTTTAATAGTTCTAGGTGTAGCAGCATATCAGTGGTTAACATGGACCTCTTTTATGATTATAGGATTATTAATAATATTAACAATTTCGTATATTCAGATTATTAGGGCTTATCCTCAAGGTGGAGGAGCTTACAAAGTAGCAAATGAAAATATAGGGAAAAAATCTGGCTTAGCAGCTGGTGCAGGTCTAATAATTAGTTATATACTTACTGTCGCAGTTAGCGCCAGCGCAGGTGCGGATGCTATTATTTCTGCATTTAGCAATTTGACAGAATATAAAGTCATGTTTGTTTTAATAATAATTATAGTTTTGACTATTTTAAATTTAAGAGGTATAAGTGAATCTTCAAAAATTTTTGCCATACCTACGTATATTTTTATTTTTAGCATGGCTTTTATGATACTTTATGGTTTGTTTAAGTACTTTATATTAAATATTCATCCAGAACCAATGTATTCTATCCCGGTAAATACTACAGAAAATGTATCGATATTTCTTATTTTAAGAGCTTTTTCATCAGGATGTTCTGCTTTAACTGGAGTGGAGGCAGTAAGTAATTCTGTTCCAAATTTTCAAGAACCGAGCCAAAAAAGTGCAAAGACTGTTATGATATTATTAGCAGCTTTAATATTTTTCATATTTGGAGGAACTTCGGTACTTGCCATATTTTATACAGCTGTACCAATAGCAAATGGTCCTACAGTTGTTTCACAAATAGCATTTGCTATTTTCGGCAATGGCATAATGTACTATATAATTCAGTTTAGCACTGCTGTAATTTTACTTATGGCATGCAATACAGCATATACAGGATTTCCAATGCTAATGTATATAGTTGGGAAGGATGGTTTTGCACCACGACAATTCACTATTAGAGGTAAACGACTTAGTTTTTCTTTTGGAATCGTTGCATTATCATGTATAGCTTGTATTTTAGTTATTGTATTTAAGGCCGATACTCATAGGTTGATTCCGCTATATGCTATAGGAGTATTTATATCTTTTACCCTAGGACAATTTGGAATGGTGAATCATTGGAGAAAAGAAAAAGGTAAGGGTTGGGTAAAACGTGCAATAATCAACGGTATTGGTTCTGTTGTTACTTTATTAACAACGATAATAATTTTAATTGAAAAATTTAGTGAAGGTGCATTTATAGTTGCAATTTTAATTCCAATCATAATTGTAATTCAGCTAAGAATAAAAAAACACTACGATAAAGTGGCTTGTGGTTTAAGTATTAGTCAATTAAATCTGAAAAAGGTGAATTTAAGAAAGAAATATACTCATATTGTGATAGTTCCAATTGCTAGCTTAAATAAAGCAACAATAGGTGCGTTGCAATATGCTCAAAGTGTAAGCGATAATGTTATTGCTCTTAATATTTCACCAGACAAGGAAGCTATGGAAAAATTAAAATCTAGATGGAGTGAGTTAGATACAGATATATTACTTGTCGCAAAATATTCTCCATATAGAGCTGTGGTTACTCCTTTGTTAAAGAATATAGAATTGATTGCAAATTCAACAGCTAAAGATGAGAAGATAACAGTAGTTGTACCTCAATTTGTTACTAATGAAAGATTTGGTGAGGTCTTACATAATCATACAAGTTTCTTTATTAGAGAAACCTTATTGAAGAATGATAACATAATTGTATCTACTTATCCTTATCATTTACTAGATGAGGATATAAAGCAAAGTAAGTAATTATTAATTATAGATTTAGGATATAAAAACGTGCTATATTGTTTGATTCAGCAATATAGCACGTTTCTTAATTTTATTATTATCTTTTTACTTTAGTTCCAAATAATTGATCCCACATATTCAAAGCGTCCATGAATTTAGTTGTATCTAATTGTGTCGAATTTGGAAGTGTATTAATAGAATCTTCATAAGATTGTCTTATAGCTGGTTTTATTTTATCTTGACTTTCTTTTGGAGCCATATCAAGTGAAACATTTTTTACAGAAGGTCCAGGATAAAAATAACCGCTATCGTATGTTATTGCCTGCATCTTTGGCGTCATAAGCCATGCCATTAGTTTTAAAACTACATTTTTTTGTTCATCGCTAAGTCCTTTTGGAATTGCCATATACTGAGCATCTGCAACCAATGTAGTATTGTTTAATACAAATCCTTGATAAGTTTGTGGAATACCACCTATGATTCTCTGATTCATATCCCATCCTAACTGACTTGCTATAATAGATCTTTTTCCGTCTTTTAATTCTGTGAATGTAGTACCAGTTTTAGCAGGATAATAATCTATGTATTGATTCAATTCTTTAAGATAAGCCCAAGTCTTGTCCCAAGTTTTAGGATCTTTGGGATCCTTATCTCCAAGAATATATGGTAACCCTTGAAGAAAAATTCTGCCTGGCCCTGAACCCGCGGGTCTTGCATATGTGAACTTTCCAGGATTAGCTTTAGCGAAAGCCAAAAGCTCATCAGGCGTTTTAGGTATATTTTGTACGGTATCTGGGTTATAAGTAAAGAATGGGCCGCTAGGTGAATACACATAAGTTATCGCATAACCCTTTACTAAATCATAAGTGGCTTTAGCACCAGAACTATAATTACTTTCTAAATCAGGAAATCTGCTGCCATATGCAGGCATAATATTTTCTATAACATCTCTATCAATACATGTGGAAAGACCATCAATTCCAGTAAAAATCAAATTTGTTTTCATATCTTCAGATAAAATTTGAGCTTTTAATAAAGATGGAACCTCTAATGCAGTAGATTTTTTTACTACGACATCTCCTATTAAATCAGGGTTTGCAGCTTTAAATTGATCTATGGAATCTCCGACTAATTGCATGCTTCCTGAAACATCTATTATATTTAAAGTGATAGGCTGCATTGCTTTGGAAACATTTTTTGAACCGCAGCCTGTTAATATAGTCGTCATAAAAACTATTACAAGCGTAACATTTAGAAATTTAAAATTTTTCATAATTATCCTCCATTTTAATTTAGATATAATGCTCTCGAGTTTAAAATTGCAAAATATATCTTAAGTTATGTATAACAACAATTATAATTTAAATTTACTTACTTCATTCATCATAGAGGTTGTTAAATTTGATAAAGTTTGAGCTGAAGTTGCTACATCATTAAAAGATGAATTTATTTGTTGAACTGAGGCTGCTATTTCTTCAGATGAAGCTGCATTTTCTTCTGATACTCCAGAAATATCTAACGTTTTTGAGATTATGAGATCTTTTTCAATATTTATATTTTCAATAGATTTATTTATATTATCAACTCTAGGCAATATAGTATTTATAGCCTTAAATATTAAAGCAAAAGATTTTATAGAATCTTCAATAAGGACTGATTGATTATTTAAGCTATCTTTACCTAAATCAGTAGTCTTAACCGCTATTTGGGCTTCGTTATTAATATTAGTAATCAAGTCACTTATATTACTTGCAGATACTTTAGATTGTTCCGCGAGTTTTCTGATTTCCTCTGCAACTACAGAGAATCCACGCCCTACTTCCCCTGCACGAGCAGACTCAATTGCAGCATTTAATGCTAATAAGTCGGTTTGATCAGCAATTGAATTTATAATAGTAGTTATGTTATTCACTTGTTCTACATGATTATCTAATTGAACAACTTTATTTCTTACAGTATCAAAAGATTCGTTTACATCTTTAATAGAATTAAATAAAAATTCTAACTTAGAGTTACTATCTTCGGCCATTGAACTAATATTATGTATATTTGAGTTTACATCATTAATTGACGAGGTTATTTGATCTAGTGAATCAGCGAAACTATCTAATGAAGTTTTTACATTCATTAGGTCACTAGATTGTTCAGTGGCAGCATTAGCTACTTCTTGAACAGCAGCATTAATTTCTTGTGCAGAAGAAGACATTTCATCTGAAGCTCCTAATAAATTGGTTGCTTGTATATTTACAACATTTGCTGAATTTTGCACTTCTTCGAGCATGGAGGAGATGTTTGAAGTTGTTACTTTGAGTGATTTTTTCATTCTGCCAAATTCGTTTTTTAAATTAGTGCTTATTTCAAAACTAAAGTCACCCTGAGCAACATTATCTAAATCGGACATTATCTCCTTTATAGACTTTCTTATAACCAAGATTATAGAGGAGGAAACAAGTATCTGAAGAATAAAGCCAATGAAGAAAGTGGTAAAAAAGATTTTAGTGCTTCTAATGTATAAACTCATATTGTCATTATGTAGAGTATTAGCAGTATTTGAACTATAAGTTACTAGATTATCAAGAAAAAGTTGCATTTCAACTCCCAATTGATTAAATTTTTCTAAATCTATACCATATAATTTATTGCCTTTTTCAAGATTCTTAATTTGTTCATAATAAGCTGAGGAGTCCTTCTTAAATTCGGATAAATTGTTTGTTTCTATAGTGCTAAGCGATAGATTTTCGTAATCTTCCACCATTTTGTTTATGGCAGAGTAGTCATTATCTATAGCTGCTACATCATCATCATTAAATTCAGATATAGAAATTCTATTGACATTTAACCGAATATTTAAGAATGTTTGTCTAATTTCCTCAGTTTTAATAATTCTTGTTAATGCAATTGTGTACATTGATGATGAATTTGAGTTAATCGTTTTCATGTTATTATAACCAATTATTGCGATAGATAACGATACAACCGTTGATAAGATAACCATCAAAATAATACTATTGATAATTTTAATATTTTTCAGCATAATATTCCCCTTTCAAACATAATAAATTTCCATATTGATAATATATCTAACCAATATTATACTCAAGGTCTAAAAAATCGGCGTATATATGAAATACGTGCAATTATATTGCATTTTTCTAGTATTTTCTCATTATTGCTAACTATATTGTAAGTTAATGCATTTTAAAAAATAATTAAATATTTATCTTGACATTGTAAACGGTTATGATTATTATTAAAACATAACTACCATACAAGTATGGCAGTCTGGATTGATAATAGATTTTTTAAAATACTTATGATAAAATATAAATATAACTACCATACAAGTATGGTAGAACTTGAAAGTAAGGGAGAATATAAAAATGGCTTTAGAGGTAAATAAGAATACAACAAGTAAAACTATATATTATAAACTTAGAGATGAAATTATTAATTTATATCTTGAGCCTGGTACTAGTATTTCGGAAAAGGAACTTTCGGAAAAATATAGTGTGAGTAGAACTCCAGTAAGAGAAGCACTTGTTAGATTAGCTCAAGAGGGGCTAGTTAATATTTATCCTCAAAAAGGAACAGTTGTTTCTTTAATTGATTTATCTGCAGTTGAAGAAGGAAGGTTTTTACGTGAACATTTAGAAAGAGCAGTTGTAAAGGAAGCTTGTAAAGAATTTTCACAAGAAAATGTACTAGCTTTAGAAATGAATTTGAAACTTCAAAAAATGTATATAGAAAATAATGATTATAAAAAGTTATTTGAGGCAGATGAAGAATTTCATAAGATAATTTTCGAGGGAAGTAATAAAAAAAGAGTATGGAATAGTATTAATGATGGCAGTACTGAGTTTCAAAGAATTCGTATGCTTAGATTAGTAACTAATTCTAGCTGGGACAATATTTATCTTCAGCATAAAGAAATTTTTAATGCTATAAAAAACAAGAGCCCAGAGATAGCAGAAGACTTTATGAAGGAACATTTAAATATGGTTACTTTTGATAAAAATAAAATAAAAGAGAAGTATCCTAATTATTTTAAATAAAGATTGATTTAAGTTTTAATATGATTAAAGCTGTTAAATAATCATGTAATACTAAGATTATTATTTTAAATTAAAGGAGGTGAGGCTTATATATAAGCAGCATTAAATTTAAGCGTATTAATTTTATATATGTTTTGAGATATTATATATTGAAATTATAATTAAATGAAGTGACAGGAGGGACATTACTATGAAAATGGGTTTTAGATGGTACGGAGAAGGCAATGATACCGTTACACTTGAACAAATAAAACAAATTCCTGGAGTTGGAGGAATTGTTTGGGCTCTTCATGATATGGCAGCAGGTGAAGAATGGCCAATGGAAAAGATTCTTGAAGTAAAGAAATCAGCTGACAAGTATGGATTTAATATGGATGTTGTTGAAAGCGTTAATGTTCATGAAGACATTAAATTAGGTTTACCAACAAGAGATAAATATATAGAAAATTATAAAAAGACAATAGAAAAGTTAGCTAAGGTTGGTGTTAAAGTAATCTGCTATAATTTCATGCCTGTATTTGACTGGCTTAGAACAGATTTATTCAAGAAGGCAGAAGATGGATCAACAGCTCTTTTTTATGAAAAAGCAAAGATTAAAGATATTGATCCAATGGAGTTAGTTAACAAAATTGCGTCTAATCCAGATCTTACAATGCCAGGCTGGGAACCAGAAAGATTAAAGAATTTATCACAGCTTTTTGAAGCATATAAGAATGTAACAGAAGAAGACTTATGGAATAACTTAAAATACTTCTTAGAACAAATTATTCCTGTAGCTGAAATAAATGATATTAAAATGGCAGTACATCCGGATGATCCACCTTGGCCAATATTTGGGTTACCAAGAATAGTTAAGAACAGAGATGATTTAGCAAGATTATTAAAGCTTGTTGATAATCCATATAATTGCTTAACTCTTTGCAGTGGTGCTATAGGTTCAGATCCAAATAATAATGTACCAGCTATGATAAGAGAATTCGGTAATAGGATTGCTTTTGCTCATATTAGAAATGTTAAGATTTATGAGAATGGTGATTTTATTGAAACATCTCATAGAACTTGTGATGGTTCATTAGATATATGTGATATAGTTAAAGCTTATCACGAAGTTGGATTTACTGGATATGTAAGACCAGACCATGGAAGACATATTTGGAATGAACAATGCAGACCAGGTTATGGACTTTATGATAGAGCACTTGGAATTATGTATTTATGGGGAATATGGGATTCTCTTGAAAGAAATAAATAAAAGAGATAAACTAAAATTTTGATTAAAAAAATTTTGGCTCATAGAATCTTAAGATACAAAAGATAATTAATAGTATTGACTTTATTAGCAATAGTTTTAAAGAGGTGAAAAAAATGAATAACGCCAAAATAGTATTAAGTAAAGAAAGTATCAAAAATAGTGATTTATGGGAAAAAGCTGGGATTGAAATTCCAAAGTTTGATTATGACAAGATGTCAGCATCAACTAAAGAAAATCCTACATGGGTTCATTTTGGAGCAGGAAATATATTCAGAGGATTTATAGCAATACTACAACAGGAACTTTTAAATACTGGGAAAGCGAAATCTGGTATTGTTGCTGTAGAAGGATATGACTATGAAATTATAGATGAAATTTATTCTCCTTATGATAATTTAAGCTTACTAGTAATTATGAAACCAGATGGTAGCCTAGATAAAAAAGTAGTAGGAAGTATAGGCGAAAGCTTAGCTGGTGATTACTCAAGAGAAGAAGATTGGAATAGGTTAAAAGAGATATTTTCAAATCCATCTTTACAAATAGCAAGCTTTACAATAACAGAAAAAGGTTATAGTGTTAAGAATTTATCACAACAAGATACAACAGATGGTCTAGAGCATCCTGTAAGTATTATAGCTAAAGTTGCGTCCCTAGCATATGTAAGATATCAAAACGGACAACTTCCAATAGCTTTTGTAAGTATGGATAATTGTTCAAAGAATGGTGAGAAGCTTCACAATGCAATGGAAACAATGATAAAGAACTGGGTTGAGAATGGATTAGTTGATAAAGGGTTCCTTGAATATATCAATGATAATAAAAAGGTATCTTTCCCTTGGAGTATGATAGATAAAATTACACCTAGACCATCTCAAAGTGTTAAGAATACATTAGAAGCAGTTGGTTTTGATAGCACTAAGATTGTAACAACTAGCAAAAATACTTATATTGCACCTTTTGTAAATGCAGAAGGGCCTCAATATCTTGTAATAGAAGATAACTTCCCAAATGGACGTATGCCTTTAGAAGAAGCAGGTGTATTTTTAACAAATAGAGAAACTGTGGAAAGAGTTGAAACAATGAAGGTAACTACTTGTTTAAATCCACTACATACGTCTCTAGCAGTTTTTGGATGCTTACTTGGATTTGATTTAATTGCAGATGAAATGAAAGATCCAGCTTTAAAGAAGTTAGTTGAAAAAATTGGATATGAAGAAGGAATGCCTGTTGTTGTAAATCCAGGAATATTAAATCCAGAAGATTTCATTAAAGAGGTAGTTGAAGTTAGACTTCCAAATCCATATATACCTGATACACCACAAAGAATTGCTTCAGATACATCTCAAAAAGTTGGTATAAGATTTGGAGAAACAATTAAAGCTTATAGTAAGAGAGAAGATTTAGATGCTAAAGAACTTAAATACATTCCTCTAGTTATAGCAGGCTGGTGCAGATATCTAATGGGATTGGATGATAATGGTAATGTTATGGAGTTAAGTCCAGATCCTTTATTAGATGAATTAAGAAAATATGTAGCAGATATAAAATTAGGTTCTAAAGAATCAGTAGAAAGTAGCTTAAAATCAATACTTATAAATGAAGAAATTTTTGGAGTAAATCTTTACACTATAGGTTTAGGCGAGAAAATTGAAGGTTATTTCAATGAATTGATTTCAGGTGCTGGTGCAGTTAGAGCAACTTTAGAAAAATATTTAGATTGTAAATAATCAGAGATAATGCTCGAAGATGCAAAAAAATAAACATTTTTATCATTCTTCATTTATTATATTCTGCCAAATAATATAAGTGAAGAACGATAAAGAATGTTTAAGAAAATTAATATGAAGTACATTATAACATAAGCAATGCTAATTAACAACTTTGCACTTATACTAAAAGGATGATATAAAACTTTTAGTATTATAAGGTAAGGAAGTTAAATTAGCGAATATAAGAATATAAGAATATAAGAATATAAGAATCCAAAACATAACAATAAGGTTAATATATAAAATTTAAGAAAACGTTGTGGTAAAGTATTGAGTAAATGCAAATTACAATAATGTACGTGAATTTATATACTGCGTGTTATTAACCCAAATATTCAATGATTTACAAATATAAAATATTTATTTGAGAGAGTAGGATGAAGAATATGAAAAATTTCATGGATGAGAATTTTTTACTATCTAATCAAACAGCTATAGATTTATATCATAATTATGCTAAGAACTTGCCTATTATTGATTATCACTGTCATATTGATCCAAAAGAAATATATGAAAACAAAAAATTCAGTAATATAACTGAAGCGTGGCTTTATGGTGATCATTATAAGTGGAGAGCTATGAGAAGTAATGGTATAGATGAAAAATGCATTACAGGAGATGGAAGTGATTATGACAAATTCTTAGCTTGGTCGCAAACGATACCTATGGCTATAGGAAATCCTCTTTATCATTGGACTCATTTAGAACTTCAAAGATTCTTTGGAATATATGAACCGCTTGATGAAGATACTGCTCCTGAAATTTGGAAGAGAGCTAATGAATTATTAAATGGAGAAGGTTTTAATGTTAGAGATTTAATTATAAAATCAAACGTTGAAACTATATGTACAACAGATGATCCTATAGATACATTAGAATATCATATAAAAATTAAAGAAGATGCTAGCTTTAATGTAAATGTTTTACCCACTCTTAGACCAGATAAAGGAATTGAAATCAATTTAGATGGTTTTGTTTCTTGGGTAAAAGATTTAGAAAAAGTATCTGAAGTATCTATAAATAATTATGATGAATTTTTAAAAGCTCTTGATTCAAGAATAAGATTTTTCCATTCAGTTGGATGCAGAATAGCAGATCATGGTATAGATGGTGTAGTAGTTTATGCAGATTCATCAAAAGAAGAAGCAGAAGCAATATTTGCTAAAGCTTTAGAAGGTAAATCTATAAGCATTGATGAAGAAAAGAAGTATAAAACTTATACATTAAGACATGTATTCAAGCTTTATCATGAATTAGGGTGGACTATGCAGCTCCATATTGCAGCTCTTAGAAGTAATAATACAAAAATGCTTGAAAAAATAGGAGTAAATACAGGTTTTGATTCAATTAATGATGAAAGCATAGCTTATCCACTTTCTAGACTTTTAGATTCTGTGGACAGAGAAAATTCTCTTCCAAAAACAATTTTATATACATTAAATCCAAAGGATAACTATGTTCTTGGAACTATGATAGGAAACTTTCAAGGAGATGGTATTCCAGGAAAAATGCAATTTGGTGCAGCGTGGTGGTTCAATGATAATAAGGATGGAATGATTGAACAAATGAAGGCATTAGGAAACCTTGGATTGCTAGGACGCTTTGTTGGAATGCTAACTGATTCTAGAAGTTTCTTATCATATACTAGGCATGAATACTTTAGAAGAATTGCTTGTAATTTAATTGGAGAATGGGTAGAAAACGGAGAAGTACCTAAAAATGATAAATTACTTAAAAGAATTGTTCAGGGTATATGCTACAGCAATGCAAAAGAATATTTTGGATTTGATGAAAAATAATTCGGGAACACTTAATTGATGAAAGTGAGGAAAAATATATGTCAAATAATAATAGAAAAATCACGATAGCTAGAGGCGTTGGTTATGGACTAGTTGATTTAATGGGTGGTGGAGCATT
Organism: Clostridium sp. YIM B02569; assembly: GCF_022320765.1. NCBI lineage: Bacteria > Bacillati > Bacillota > Clostridia > Eubacteriales > Clostridiaceae > Clostridium > Clostridium sp. YIM B02569. The sequence continues at coordinate 32,887 of NZ_JAKJJX010000012.1, forward strand.
CACCATTATTGGAGCTTTCTTACTATTTTTCTATACAACATTTGCAGGATTAACACCGATAGAAGGTGCTTCTATTATCGCTATCGCTCGTATAGTGGATGCAGTTGCTAGTTTATTTATCGGTAGTATATCTGATAACTTCTATAAAACTAAACTTGGAAAACTTTTTGGTAGACGTCGTTTCTTCTTATTAATCGGAGCTCCGTTAATGGCAGATTACGTATTACTATGGGTAACAGGAAGAAGTTATGCATTCTATTTAGTTACTTATTTGTTATTTGAAATAATTGCAGCTATGGTATTAATTCCATGGGAGACATTACCTGCTGAAATGACAAAAGATTTTACTGACAGAACTAAATTATCAGCATCGAGAATGTTTATTTCGGCAACAGGTACATTTTTAGCTACTTTTGTTCCAGGAAGATTAATAGCTTTCTTTGGTGACAAGAGCCCACAAGCATATTTCATTAATGGATTAGTTTTTGCTATTATATATGCAATATGTATACTTATATCACATAAAGTAACATGGGAAAGGGACCTTACACCTGAAATGGAACAAGAACTATTAAATGGTTCTACAAGCAAGAGCTTTGGCGAACAATTAATGACTATTGTAAAGGTTGCTGGTGACTATGTTTCAACATTTAAGATCAGAGCATTTAGACAACATTTAGCAATTTATATATGTTCATTTACTGCTAAAGACTTATTTAATTCAGTATTTATATATTTCTGTGTATTTAATTTAGGTGTTTCATCTACTACTGCTGCGAATGTACTTTCACTTAGCATCATTGGTATTCCTGTAACAATATTAGGCGGATTCTTAATGATTAAAGTTGGACCAGGTAACTTATATAAGATGGCTTATTCTATTATGATTGTATGTTTATTAGCATTTTATGGACTTTATGTAGGAAATTTAGGATCGAATATTGTTTTATTATTTGTAATTGGTACAATTTATCAAGTAGGAAGAAGTTTATTAGAGTTTACTCCATGGAATGTATTCCCATTCATTCCTGATGTTGATGAAATGGTTACAAGACAAAGAAGAGAAGGGCTTTTTGCAGCAGTTATGACATTTACTAGAAAAAGCAGTGTGGCAATAGCTACATTTGTTATAGGTGTTGTATTGCAAGAAAGCGGATTCGTTAAAGGACAGGCAACTCAATCACCACAAGTTGTATCAACTATAGCTACTCTTTTAGCTGTTGGATGTATATCTTTACTTGTAATTGCATTAATTTGTGCGGCAACTTTCAAACTTAATAAAAGAACACATGGTATATTAGTGGATGAAGTTGAACGTCTAAAGAATAATGGTTCAAAAGAAGAAGTAACTCCAGAAACAAAAACAATTGTTGAAAATCTTACTGGATATAAGTATGAAAATGTTTGGAAAGAAACAGTAGTATAAATTAATTCTTTTGACTAATAGAATATTAAAATATAAAAATAGCTCAAAATCATCATAATCTCTAGATACGTTTCAATTTAGTTATTATAGCTGTCTTAAGATAGAAAGTAAATTGCTATTTTAAGGCAGCTAATTTTAATTTCAACTGTACTAAAATATTATTTTGATAGCTTCTATATTGTCTGTAAGAATATAAAGGTATATCCTAAATAATTAATTGTACTATTAAATATAAAAATGTTATTAATATATGTCTATAAAAAATTAGGTTAGGAGACTGAAATATGAGTAATAAAAATAATTGTCTTTATTGTGATAAGGATGAAAAACTTGATAATTTAATGATTGAAATATGTAAGCTTGAAGTGTCAACTCTTTATTTGTTCAAAGAACAAAGCCATAAAGGAAGATGCATTGTTGCGTATGACAAACATGTGAAAGAATTATTTGAATTGGATGATAAGGAATTAGAATTATATATGAAAGATGTCACTAGAGCAGCGGCTATGATTAAAAAAACTTTTTCACCTGATAAAATAAATTATGGAGCATATTCAGATACACTTCCACATCTTCACTTTCATTTAGTTCCTAAGTATAAAGATGGATATTCATGGGGTGGTGTATTTGAAATGAATCCTCAGAAAAAATATTTAAGTGATGAAGAATATGTTAAGAGGATTAATCTTATAAAAGAAAATTTATAATTTTATATTTTGTGTTAGCTATTTCAAAATAGAGGATAGATATCTGTTTTGAAGTAGCTATTTTACAATGCAGATTTATGCCTTTATTTTGTATTGGATGTATTAATAACTATATATCCATATTAAGTTTTGAATATAACTTTCTATTTATATTAATCAAGAAGGATTTATAAGTACAAGGGGATAATTCTACAGCATATGGAAAAGAAAATAGATTTATTTGAAACTTGGATTAAAATAAAAATTTTAGTAAAGCTTCTTCAATGACAAGTTTAGGAGGCATAGATATCGAATTATCCCCTATATATATTTATGATGTATGTTCCTTTTTAAGAAGACATAAAGCAAAAAGTTAAACATATATTATAATCTAAGAAATATACTAAGATTACATTTGGGGTTGAAATTATATTGTAAATAATAATGAATATATTTGTTTTGTAAAGAATAAGCATGATTATTCGTAATTTTTAAATTATTAGACCTTAATAAAATTAAAATAATAAATTTTCACATAATTAGTTTATGTAAAACATTGAATTTATTTCCTTATTATGTTATAATTTAGAGGTTGAAAAAATTTGGATTCTAAAGTAGTTTTTGATTTTTACACTGTGTTGGAGACTCATCATCTAAACATTGTTAGCTATGTAAAATTCGCTAACAGAGATGTACTTTTAAAACTGTGCATGTCTATATAGAAGTGCTGTAATTAAATAAGAAAATAGTTAGAAAGAAATTTATAGAATATTTTAGATTATCTCTAGTTTTTAAAAATCGAGGGGTAGTCTCTTTTGTTAATAATAGAATATATATTTTATTTAGTTTGTTTAAGTTCAATAAAATATGTATTCTAATTAAGAAAATATAGAGAGGGTTGTATTATTATGTGGATAAAGTTCTTAATGGAATATTTTAAGTCGCCAAGAACTGTTGGAGCTGTAGCTCCTAGTTCTAAAAAGCTTGCGGAAAAAATGGCGCATGATATTGATTTTGACCATGCAAAATGTATTGTGGAGTATGGTCCTGGAACAGGAGTGTTTACTGATAGACTAATGAAAAAAATAAAGGATCATACGATGTTAATGCTCGTAGAATATAATGAAGAATTCTGCAGAGAACTAGAGGAAAAGTATGGTGAATATAATAACGTTGTAATAGTAAATGATTCAGCTGAAAATGTAGATAAATATTTAAAAGAATACAATATTAAAGAAGTAGACTATGTTGTATCAGGATTACCATTTGCTAGTTTGCCAAAGAATATGTCAAATAGTATATTGAAAAAAACAAAAGATATATTAAAAAAGAATGGATTATTCATAACATTTCAATATACATTGCTTAAAAAGGGATATATAGGAAGTTATTTTGAAGATATAAGTTTAGAAAGAGTAGTGTTAAATATACCACCAGCGTATGTTTTAAAATGTCAAAATACCTAATATGATTAACATAATTTTAAGTTATGTGAGAACTTGCTAAAATGATAGTAGTAAGTTTATTTCAGAAATTAAAGATGTTGGTATCTAGGAATATAAGTTTTGTACAAGCTTTAGAATTTCATATCAAGTTTTAAAGAAGTTTACAAATATATATTTTGAAAATAATAATTTTTAGCATTTAATTAATACAAGTGAAGCTCTCAATGTATGTTGAGAGCTTTTTATTTTTAAGGTTGATGTATAAGAATAATTATTATATATACTTTACCTTAAATCTCCGAAGTAATATTATACTGTAAAAATAACATTTATTAAGAAGTATAAAATAAAGGATTTTTGAAATTATTGTAGAATTATAGAAATTATAGAAGTATTTTAATATAGTAGTGAATATAACATTACAATAAGTTTGTATTAAAAAAGATAGTTTGCAAGGGAGGAATACAAGTTGTGTAAACGTTTTTTAAGAGGCTCATATTTGTTATAAATTTAACAAATATGATATCTAAGTAGTTATTGTGTATTAAAAGGATTGAATTACTAATATGATTAGATGCTACCAAGGAGGAAAGTCAAAATGGAAATATTAAATTTTAGGTTACGCAAATTAAGTTGCATTGTATTAATAATTTTGGTTGGAAGTATTTTATCAGCTTGTTCCCAAGTAGGTAAAGTAATTGTTGATAACGAATCAAAAGAAGACAGGCAAAAAGATTATATTGAAGAAGTTCCAACACAAACTGTAACAAATGAGAAATCAGTGGATTTGGCACCGTTGTACGATCAGGTAAGAAATTTAAAAGGACAAGAGGCATTGGATTTTTTTGAAAGTCTTAAATCAAAAGGGTTATCGGATAGTGATATATTAGAATTTTTTATTAATTTACCTCTTTCAGATGCAAATAAAGAGATTACGGATATATATAAGAATGAAAAATTTGAAACTTATATGAGTACATATCCTACGGGAAAGCCTTTCGGTAACTATAAATGGACAAATGGAGATGGAACTAAGATAAAAGGAGCATTTAGCGATCTGGATTTGAAATTACCATTTTCAAATTATGTGGCCTTAAAATCAGGACCAGTTGGAGATTTTAATAAAAAGTATAGGATTGGTGTCGCTATTCATGGATTTGATCAGCCATGGAATGTTAGTTTAGCTGATGCGGCTCAATGGGAGGCAGAAAGACATCCAAACGTCGAAGTTGATGTTAAAGATGCTCAATGGGACAACGATAGAATGGCGGATATTATAGATAGTTTTGTTTTGCAGAAAGTGGATGGGATTTTAACTTGGCCTATGGTTGAATCAGAAACAACTATTGCACCAGTAAAAAGGGCAATTGAGGCAGGTATACCAGTTGTAAGCGTTGATAGAATGACAGGACTCGAGGAAACCACGAGTAGAGTTACCGGGAATTTTCCAGCAAATGGCGCTCAGTGTGGTATGTATTTAATTTGGAAACTTGCAAAAGAAGGCAGTCTAAATGCAAATGTAGTTCTTCTTAGAAAGCCTTCTGGAAGTACTGCAGATGCTAATAGAACTGGTCATTTTCTTAAGGTACTAAGTTATTTCCCTGATATTCATATATTAAAATCATATCATGATGATGATAATACAGCAGAAGCACTTGCCAATATGCAATTAGCATTAAATGAATATCCTTCTATTGATGTTGTATTTGGAACAGGTGATCATGAAGCAATTGCTGCTTATGATGCATCAAAAAATGCTAATAGATTAAATAGCAGAAAGGATGCTAAAAAGATGATGTTTTTATCAATTGATGATTCTAAAAAAGCAATTACATCCGTAAAAGATGGATTGTTTGAAGTGAATACACCATACACGCCTTTAATATCTGATATTGGAATGAGAACTTTACTTAATATAATCACTAAAAATGGTTCAATGCCACATGATATTATTACACCTAATATACCTATGGTGACAAAAGACGGAGATACTATATTTGGATTGAAAACTCAAACACCTGATCAATGGTATGAATATACTTTTGGAGCACCAATTAAATAATATATAGATATTATTTAGAAGTTAATATTATATCTGAAAATTTTATAGAATCAATGACATAAGAGGAAGGAGAAACTTCAAGATGAAAAAAATAAGCTCAGTTCCAGGAAGAATTCCCTTAACAATAAAATCAAAGCTTATTATAAGCTTCTCATTAATAGTATTCTTGATATCTGCAGTAGGAATAACATCTTATATGACTATGAGGTCTTATTTGGTGCAAGAAAATATTATGATTGAAAAAAATGTTATGGCGAATGATATAATAATTTTAATAAACTCAATTCCTCAGGATATATCAAAATATATATTAAACCCAACAGCAGAGAATAAAAAAATTATAGATGATAAATTTATAAATATTAATAAAAATCAAGAGTTTATTAAAGACAATGTATCTGGAGAGAAGGCACCGAAATCTTTTGATGCCGTAAGCAGAATGTTAGAGTCTTATTCAGAGGAAAATATAAAACTTTTTGAAAGTAAGAATGCCACTGAAATGGTGGAAAAAAATAAACTTATGAACAGGTTTTCTAAACTAATTCAAAATAGCATGCAGGAATATATGTCAGTCGAATTAGACCAACAAAATAAAGCTAGAGCAGATTTGGCTAAAAAATCTAATTTTACAGGAGTGCTAATCATTGTTTTTATAGTATCCATAGGTTTTTTTAGCATAATTTTTGCTATTTTCTTTTCGATAAAGTTAGGAAAATCATTGAATAAAATTGTACTATTAGCTGATGATATTGCTAATGGAAATTTACAGGTAGAAGAATATAAAGTGAATTCTAACGATGAAGTATCTTTATTGGCAAGTTCTTTTAACGAAATGACAAAAAATCTAAGAACTATGATTAAGGGGATTATTAATAATAGTAAGGATTTGTATGAATCTTCTACTATGATCAAGGATAGGGCGAAGGAAAGTGTCAAAGCAGTTAATCAGATTGCAGTATCTACTCAAGATGCTGTCGATGGTTCGCAGTATCAATTTAGTGAAGCAAAAAGGACTGAAGAAGCAGTTAATAGACTTATTAAAATGAATAGTACAATAAAAGAAAAGTCAAATAATGTTTTATCTTCGGCTAATAAATCTCTTAAAATAGCTGAAGGCGGAAATGAGAAAGTTAGATCCATGTTAAATCAAATGAACACTATTAAAGAACAGGTTATGAATATCCAATCGGTAACTGGTATTTTAAAAGAAAATTCATCGCAAATAGAAACGATACTAGATACTATTTCTAAAATTACAGCCAGTACGGAGTTGTTGGCTCTAAATGCTGCGATTGAAGCAGCTAGAGCAGGTGAATATGGAAAAGGATTTGCAGTTGTATCAGATGAAATTCGCAAACTAGCAACAAGTTCTGCAACATCTACTGTAGAGATATCTAAAATTTTAACTCAAATTCAAAATTATATTAATGTATTGATTAAAAGTATGTCCATTGCGGTCAGCGAGGTAATGAGTGGCTCGGAAAAAGTTTTGGAAGTTGAAGGAGCATTTAAGAATATTGTGGAGTCAAACAATGATGTTGACGGTGAAATAAAAAATATTTCAGATGAAATTTTAGTAATGGTTAATGAAATAAATGCAATTGAAAAAATATCTAAGAATATATGTGAAATTTCAAATAAATCACTAGAAGGAAGTACAGATATATCTGCAATAGTGGAAGAACAGCTAGCAACCCAAGAAGAATTCTTTGCATCTGCCACTACTTTGGCTAACATTTCAAGTGAGTTAGCCAACGTTGTTTCTAAGTTTAGGGTTTAAGCGAACTTTAGAAATTTTAATAGTAGTGATGCAAGATTCTTGGAGTGTCGAAGCATATGTTGAGTTAGTGAAATTTTTAGGAATGGAAATTGTGATATAATAATACTAGATTTAAATTAGAAATATATTTCGTTTTAATCTGATGTAGGAAGAGGAGCGTATTATATGAAAAGTCTATGTGTAATTGGAAGTTTAAATATGGATTTAGTAACTACAGTAGAAAATTTTCCTGCGGCAGGACAGACTGTCATGGGGAAAGCGTTTAATACATTTTCAGGAGGAAAAGGTGGTAATCAAGCAATAGCACTAGGTAGATTGGGTTCAGATGTGCTTATGGTAGGAAAAATAGGGGAAGACATATATGGAAAAAGATATCTAGAAGTTTTAAGAAGTAATAATGTCAAGTCTCATGGAGTAAGCATTGAAAAAGGCATGTCTTCTGGAGTAGCAGTGATACAAGTAAGTAATAATGGAGAGAATAATATAATTGTTGTTCCAGGAGCTAATGCAGAAGTTGATATAAATTATATTGAAAGCAAATGGAGTTTGATTGAAAGAGCAGATATATTTTTGTTTCAATTAGAAATTCCACTAGAAACAGTAATTGCAACTATGAAAAAACTAAAAAAACAAGGTAAGACAGTAATACTTGATCCAGCACCAGCGGTGGATCTTCCTGATGAAATTTTTAAATATGTGGATTATTTAACACCAAATGAAACAGAGTTGGAGACTTTAATTGGAAGAAAGATAAATAGTGAAGAAAACCTTGCAGAAGCAGCAAAAACATTATTTGATAAGGGAGTAAGAGTTATAGTTGCAAAGTTAGGTAGTGATGGGGCTGCAATTATTAAGAAAGATAAATGTACTAGAGTTCCAGGATTTATTGTTGATCCAATAGATACAACTGCAGCGGGAGATTCTTTTAATGCGGGATTTGCTTTTGCACTAGCAAAAGAAAAAGAACTTAAAGAATGCGTAATATTTGGAAATGCAGTAGGTGCTATTTCAACAACTGCACTAGGAGCTCAGGAAGCTATGCCAACTTTTGAAAGAGTTGATAAATTTATTAGAGATAGATAAATTTATAAGAAAAATTAATTATAAAAATTATTTCCATTGAGATATTTATACGTATAATGCGATAATTAATTTACCGGTAAATATAATGGAGAGGGGATGATTATATTGAAAATTAATAAGAGGTGGTTATTAGCTTAAATTTAAGCTAATAATCTTGCTAATAAAATAAGGAGGATTATATCCTCCTTTGAAAGATTTTTAGACATCTCTAAAAAAGTACATTTGTGAGTAATTCAAAAATATTTTTAGAGAATATTGACATAAAACATTATTTTGAATAATATATATTATATGGGTTATTTAGGAAAGTTAGATGACCAAAATTCAGATGAAGGAGGATATTTATATGAAAATTTTATTAAATAAAAGTGTTGAGGTTTTTTTAAAATAATTGAATATTGCTGAAAGTCATTATAGAAAACTTTATAATTATTTTTTGTGATATTTATAGAGTAATGGAAGTATGTTATGCTTACTTTTCATTCGTTGTGCTTTCAAAAGAGTATTAACCATCATCTGAAGAATTAATATATATCTAGGCAGAATACACGAGGGTTATCGTGTTTTTTTTATTGCATTTTTTAAGCATAAGGAAGTACTAGACAATAGTAATTATCTAGTTTTTTTATGTGTAATCCCATGGATGATTAATTAGTATCCACGGGATTTTTTTATCTGAATCTAATTATAAGGAGTAATAATCTAATTTTGATTATAGAAATTATTAGGAGGTGGTTTCAATGAGAAATTTAAAAAACGTAGTATTATTGAATATTAAAAATTTTAAGGAGGAAATCAAGGGTGTGTTACAAAAACGGAAAGGATATCCTGCCAGAAAAGCTTTTGAGAGAGCTTCAAAAGTATATTCAAGGAGAAACCATTTATATTCCTAAGACTGAAGAAAGAAAGGGCTGGGGAGAAAGTAATGGTACTAAAAGAGCAATAAGAGAAAGAAATTTAGAAATATATAAATTATATAAAAAAGGCGAAAAAGTTTTTGATATTGCAGAGGCATATAATCTTTCAGATGATAGTATAAGAAAAATTATATTTAAGTTAAATAATGAAAAATTGGAGTCATCACATATAGTGCTAAAAAGTAAGGCTAAGTAAAGACAAAGTTCATATTTATAATATAAAATGATTTGCAAGGTACAAGAATACTATAAGGAAACTGTTGTAAATAATATATAACTCAATATCTAATTAATTATTAGTTGGATATTGCGTTAAAAATTATCTTCAGCAGTTTTTTGCTGATTCTAAATTAAAGAGTCGGAATTAAGAAAGTTTAATTATAATAATTTTTTACATATCATTTAGTTTATGGTAAGGGTAAACTGTTATTGTGGTGCTAGTTTATTATTAAATAAGTTGTTTCAAAAACTTTAAAAATATTAAAGAAGGAGTGAGTTAAATGGAATATCATGAAGCAGAATTTAGGGAGTATTCAAGGAAAGGAATTATAAAAAATACGGAATGAAATTTGGAATTAGTAGAGGTAAGATAAATATGAAGAATAAAAATGGAATAGGAAACTTGTTTTTTAAGTTAAAACGAAATGCTAAAGCTTTTATTGTAGCAATCTTTAATTTCGCGCCTAAAGATAATATAGAGAGTTTTGATTACTACAAGTTTAGAAAGCTAAAATCTAACGATTATGAGGAATGCAGAAATAGAATTAGCATTCAGATGCAAAGAGATAGGCTTTTATTTTAGAATTATAATAATATAATTTCAAATCTGAAAGTATTAGAAAATACAAGTAAGTTTTAAGATATATCTAATATATTAATAGGTCAACCATAAACAATAAATAGAGATGGTTGGCCTATTTTTATTTGAAATAAATAGAACATTGAAAAATCCTATGAGGTGTACTCAGAAAGTTTATGCTGATAAAAATGCAAACATTGGTCATAAATGTTTGTTTATATATAGACAAAGTAAATAAAAGTCTGTACTATATTAAATAGAAAGTAATTATATTGAAAGGAAATGAGATTAATGGATATAAAATCAAATGAATTATTTTGGAACGCTACTATAAGTGAGCTTAAAGAAGGGATTCTCGAAGAAGATGATGGATATAGGTGTATAATATGTGAAGAAGAATTCCAGAGAGGAAGAATATATGAAATAAATTCAAAGCTGTATGATGCAAAGAAATCAGCAGAGTTACATCTTAAAACAAGCCACGGTTCAATGCTTGAATATTTGTTAAATATGAATTCTGGTTTTACTGGAATATCAGATGTTCAAAGAGAATTAATAAAATTGATTGCCATGGGATTATCTGATAAAGAAATTTCAGAGAAACTTAAAGTTGCGCAATCAACAATACGAAATCACCGATATAAATTAAGAGAAAAGGAAAAGCAAGCAAAATTATTTTTAGCTATGATGGATTTGCTTTCAAAAACCACAAATAAGAAAATTAATAAAATTGGTAAAGAGACTATATGTGATGCTTATAAAACAGCAACTACTTTAGATGATAGGTATAATATAACAGATAAAGAAAAGAAGAGTGTTATTGAAACTTATATGAATGAAAATGGTGGTTTAAAGAGTTATCCAGCTAGAGAAAAGAAAAAGATTATTGTGTTAGAAGAGATATCAAGAAATTTTTCAAAAGGAAAGCAATATTCTGAAAAAGAGATAAATAGGATTCTAAAGAGAGTGTATGAGGATTACGTAACCATAAGAAGAGCTTTAATAGAGTATGGTTTTATAGAAAGAAAAAAAGATGGAAGCAGCTATTGGATTAAGGAATAAGTTTTTATGCTAAAGTGGAATTGGTTAGATGATAATAGGTCTAATTTTTGATATAATAATTTATAGAAAAATTAGTAGAGGGGGATATATATGGCGATTGGAAGAAGTAAAGTAGTAATAGTTGGAACGGGTTCTGTTGGGGCAGCGGTAGCATTTGATATGGTAATGAATCATGTTTGTGATGATTTAATACTGATTGATATAAATAAAGAAAAATCATGGGCTGAAGCAACGGATTTGCAACATTCTCTTGGATATAGCGGAAGTAAGATGAGGGTAAAAGATGGGGGGTACGAAGAATGTAATGATGCAGATATAGTTGTAATTGCAGCTGCATTACCTTATATTACAGGGCAAACAAGATTAGATATGTTAGAAAAAGCTGCAGGAATAATGAATAATATAGTCCCGAACATCATGAAAAGTGGATTTTCAGGCATAATAGTTGTAATAACAAATCCTGTTGATGTTATGTCATATTACGTGCACAAACTTTCGGGTTTGCCAGCAAGTAAAGTCATTGGAACAGGAACAGCTCTAGATTCAGCACGTTTGAAATATCATTTAGCTGATGTTATGAGTGTTGACCCACAAAGTGTTCATGCTTTGTGCATGGGAGAACATGGAGATTCACAGATAATTCCATGGAGTCAAATTACAGTTGGGGGTAAAAAGTTTTTAGATATAATCAGTGACAATGAAATGAGATTAAAAGGTTTTAATTTAAATTCAGTAACGGAAGATATTAAGAAAATAGCATATCGTATTGTGAATGCTAAAGGTGCAACTACTTTTGGTATTGCAGCAACTACTGTTCAGATTGTAAAAGCAATATTACGCGATGAAAATAAAGTTATTCCTGTATCAGCTATGCTTAATGGAGAGTATGGGGAAAGTGACACATATGCAGGTGTTCCAGCGGTTTTAAATAATCAAGGAGTGAAGGAGCTTGTTGAATATCACTTAGTTGAAAGTGAAAAGGCAGAATTAAAAGAATCTATTGAGATTATAAAAGACTACAATAAAAGACTAAAATTATAAAATATGATATTTAATATTTTTGTATAAATGATATTTTATATAAAAAATTGAGAATGAAAGCATTTCTTTTTATAGAAATACTTTCATTCCTAAAATTTATAATCGTTCTTCAATTTATTATGTTACGATTTTAGTAAACCATATTTAATCTAAATCTATTAGTTAAATAATTCTATGATCCCGAGACTTATAAGTAAGAGTCCTGAAATTAACGGAGCAAATTTACCTAAGAACTTGCCTAAAATATGGTTTCCAGCTCTTTCTCCAAGTTTAAGTGTACAAATACTTAATATAAATGTTAATATGACTGTAAGTTCTATATTAACGCCTGTTACACTTGCAGCAACTCCTGTACCAAAGTTATTAAATGTTAATGCAAAAGCTACCAAAAAAGCTTCTTTTTTATCTATATCTCCTGATTTATCTAAATCTGATTTTTCTGCATATTCAATCATATCATTAGTATTCTTTAAAGCGAGTTCTTTTATTTTTTTATTATTTATAAGTTTAAAAATACTTTGAATTACAAAGTATAATCCTAGAATTATGATAATTCCAGCACCTAAGCTATTTGATAAAAAGCTTGGTAAAAATTTAGATACATATATGCCAAGTAACATAGATAAAAATGTTCCAGTAGAAGTTACAAGTGCTACTATAAGATTTGCAGTTGTGTCTATTCTTATTTTTTTTATTCCATATGCAATACCTATAACTAAATTATCTAAGTTAGAAGATAAACTAAATAATAAAGCAGATAAAATTAATATCATATATGTCATTCCTTCTTAATTATTACTTATATTTAATATATGGTTGTAAATTTGTGTGGTGATTAAGAATTTTTAAACGAAATTACGTTTAATTACTAATATCTATTAAATACATAAAGATATTTAAGTTATATTTTATAAGATGTCCATACAAAAATGTGTAGATTAAATTAATAGTGGGAAGAAAACTCTTCTAAGGCTCTGGAAGACCGAAAAGAAGAGTTTTTATCTTTTAACATGTTAATAGACTTAATCACAAAGCACTCCTAAAATATTACTATTAAGCTTGGCCAGTAAATGTTAAATATAAGAGAACCATATTTAGTGATATGATTATAGCTGCGATGATAATACCTAAGATTCTTACCCAATTGCGATTTGCCATAATACCCATTAAATCCTTACGTCTAGCTATAGTTAGCATTTGTATTATCGGAAATGGCAATATGAAGCTAAGTGCTACTTGGCTTAAAACAAGGGCATTCATTGGATTTATTCCAAGTGCAATTATAGCCAATGCAGGCATCATAGTTATAAGTCTTCTAATATTAATTGGTATACTTAAATTCACAAAACCCTTCATAATTGTTTGACCTGCCATAGTACCCACAGCAGATGATGACAAACCTGAGGCAAGTAATGCTATTCCAAAAGCTCCGCTAGATAATGAACCTAGTAAAGGTTGTAATGATGCATGGGCTTGCTCCATTGTATCAACAATTAATCCATTTTTATTGAATACAGCAGCGGATACAATAACCATTGCAGCATTCACTATAAAGGCAATATTCATAGCTATTGTTACATCAATTTTTTCCATTTTTAAATGTTTTAGCTTTCCTTCAATGGATGTATCAGTTCCTCTATGCTGGACCAAATGTGAATGAAGGTATATTACGTGAGGCATAACTGTTGCACCAAGCATTCCTACTGCGATTAATAATGCCTGACTATTTGGCAGTGATGGAATTATTGTATGAATTCCTACTTGAAACCAATCAGGTTTGGCAAGAAATAATTCTATTGTATATGCAATACAAATTACTGCAACAAGAATTGATATTATTATTTCTATAGTTTTTTGGCCATACTTTTCCATATAACAAATGAAGAATGTTATTATTCCTGTAATAATCCCAGCATATATCATTGGTATATGGAACAATAAATATAATCCCAAAGTTCCACCTAGAAATTCTGCTAAGTCAGTTGCCATTGCACCTATTTCTGCAACAATCCAAAATACCCAATTTGTTTTTTTAGAAAATACTTTGGCACACATTTCTGGAAGGTTATGGCCTGTGGCTATTCCTAATTTTGCAGACATTATCTGTAAAAAGATAGCCATTAAGTTACTAAATAAAATTACCCAAATTAACGCATAGCCAAATTCCGATCCTCCACTAATATTAGTTGCAAAGTTTCCAGGATCTATATATGCTACACTTACAATAAAAGCTGGACCTAAATATTTTAATAGTTGCCTAAATTTACTAATATTAGCACTCCTGTCTTTTTTAAATGGAACAAATCCAGTGACAGATACATCAGTGCTTCTTAAACCTCTTTCGTTCTCCAAGAAAATACATCACCTTTCTTACTTTATTTTTTTATGTGTCTAATTTTTTAATCTTATATGTAATTAAGATAGTTATTAACAGTTAACTTTCTTAGCCTAGTCTAAATTATTTTATATTATAAGTTATGCAATAATATTCTAAATGTTACAGTAAAGTAACTTTTTCGCCATTAAAGCATATAATTTATTAAGTAGATTATTACGGGGAGCGAGTAAGTATATGGGCAAAAATGATTTCTATACTTTTAACGAATATATGAAGAAAGAAGACAGCAAGCTAACTGCGTCCATGGAAGATTATCTTGAGATGATATATAGACTGTCATTGAATAAAGGGTATTTAAGAATTAATGAACTTTCAAATGCACTTAATGTTCAACCTCCTTCTGCCACAAGGATGGTACAGAAGTTATCAGAGGAAAGACTTGTAAAGTATGAAAAATATGGGATTATAATACTTGAAGAAAGTGGTAAAGAACTTGGCGCAGCACTTCTTAACAGGCATCATATTATTGAGAATTTTCTAAAGATACTTGATATTCCTGATAAAGAAATATTAGATGAAACAGAAAAGATAGAACATACTGTAAGTAAAGAAACATCAAAATGCTTTCAGGATTTTGTACAATTTATAGAAAGCAATCCTAGTATAGCTAAGGCTTTTAAGGAGTATAGAGAGTCTATAAAATAGAAAGATGGAGATTGTTTATTTAAACATTAATAAAGATAAATCAGATAGCAAGTTAGATCTTAATTATAAGGCTTAATTTATTATCTGATTTATTTATGTTGCTTTTATTTGAGTTTGAGTAGATATAATTAAATAGTAAATATAGTTTTTATTATTTTTTAAATAAAGATGCTTGTTGAAATTGCACTATATTTAAAAAAGTGAGCCACAAATTGTATTTTTGAATGTTCTGTTTTATAAGTGGAAGAAACTTAGTTAATTGTTGTATGTCTATGTAAAAATCTTTATTACTATCTGTATACATAATAATGTGATTAATTAACATAGACTATATAAGAAATATATATTCAAAGAATAAGGGGAGAAAATTTTCGATGGTAAAATGTAAGAATCTTTTTGAAAATAAAAATATTGAAATTGTAGAATCAAGAGGGGGCGTTAAGGTTCTTGAATATAAAAAAGATTTGAGTGTAAGCACTACAACTGCAATGGCAGCATATTTTGCTTCAGAGATGAATGTTAGAAAAAGACAGGTTTTAATTGAGTTGAATGGTAATGCTTACACAATAAGTTCCGGAGTAATGCAGTGGACAGCAGGATCTGTGAGTATGGCTGCTGATATTAAGGGAATTGGTGATTTTTTTGGAAAAGCTATATCATCAAAGGTAACAAAAGAGTCTGCTATTAAACCAAAATATCAGGGAAATGGTTTATTGATGTTAGAACCAACATATAGGCATATTTTGCTTGAGGAAGTTTCGGAATGGGGAGGGATGGTTTTAGATGATGGACTTTTCTTAGCGTGTGAGTCTAAGGTTCAGCAAAGGATAGTTGCGAGGACAAATATCTCTTCGGCAATGCTTGGGAATGAAGGACTATTTAATTTGTGTCTAAAAGGTGAAGGGATAGCCGTGCTAGAAAGTCCTGTTCCAAGAAGCGAATTAATAGAATTTATATTAGATAATGATGAGGTGCGGATTGATGGAAATTTTGCAATTGCTTGGTCTAATTCTTTAGAGTTTAGAGTTGAAAAGTCTAGTAAAAGTTTAATTGGATCTGCAGTTTCAGGAGAGGGATTAGTTAACGTATATAGGGGAACAGGAAAAATACTTATGGCTCCAATATCATAGAAATACGGATGTGAATATTTAATTGTAGAAGGATTGGTAAGAAATATTATAATCACCAATCCTTTTGCTATTAAGAAATTAAAAGGTAAGTCAAAAATAATGTTCATTTGGGATTAATAGTAAACAGGATAATATAAAAAGTTAATAGAATAATAAATATAAATATTAAGATTGCTTAAAAACTAATATTCGGAATAATTTTACATACGAGGAATTATAGCTATATTATTAGATTTTTTTTGCCCAAAACATATAAAAACACGAACATTAGATAAATAAAAATGAAAAAAATACATAAAATATTTAATTTGCTATTGATTTATAGTCCAAAGTATTGTAGCATTAAGTATGTAAAATAAAGAGCTATATATTACGCACTGAATATATTACATTTTATTTATTCTATGCTTTAACATTCGATGATTGTATGGAAATTCAAAAAGTAATTTATTAGTATGTCATATATAAATAATGAAATTTTACCCGTATATGCTTGAAAATAAGGTTCAAGCGTTTCTACCGGACTACCGTAAATTGTCTGACTATGGGTGTTTATAGGTACTTGTTACTTGTAAGCCCCTTTGTAAAAAAACAAAGGGGCTTATATTTTACAAGAAATCTTTAAATTCTTGTTATTATCTTTTATATTTTTTTCAACGTTAGTGCATCCTACTAACAGATGTATTATTTTGGAGTAGCAGTGTTAATTTGTGTAGCTCAAAAATAGGAGGAATCTATATTGGACAATGTATTAAAAAAATCGGTAAAAACAACGGAGGAGAACGGTATGTTAGAAAAAATATTTCACTTATCAAAAAATAAAACAACTGTTAAGACAGAAATGTTAGCGGGGTTAACAACCTTTTTAACTATGGCGTATATCTTAGTAGTAAATCCTAGTATCTTAAGTCAATCAGGTATGGATGTATCAGCTGTATTTACTGCAACTGCATTGGCTTCTTTTATTGGTACTGTAATTATGGCGCTTATTGCTAATTATCCATTTGGTATGGCACCAGGTATGGGATTAAATGCTCTTTTCACATTCACAATTTGTTTGGGAATGAAGTTCTCTTGGCAAACAGCTTTGGCAGCTTCATTAATCGAAGGATTTATATTTATGGCGCTTAACATATTTAAAATTAGACAAGTAATTATTGATAGTGTTCCGCCAACATTAAAATATGCAATTAGTATTGGTATTGGTTTCTTTATAACATTTATAGGTCTTCAAGATGCTAAGATGATTGTTGCTAATCAAGCTACATTAGTTGGAATAGGAAATTTAAAAGATCCAACAGTTCTTTTAGCTGGTCTAGGTGTTATTATAATATCGGTATTATATTATAAAAATATAAAAGGTTCATTCATTATTGGAATGTTTTCTGTATATGTATTAGGAATGATTTTTGGAGTTGCTAAGGTACCTACAGGAATAATATCTATGCCACCATCAGTTGCTCCAATATTTATGCAATTTGATTTTAAGAGTGCAATGGTGATTGGTATAATACCAGCAATTCTTTCTATGTTATTTATAGATGTTTTCGATAGTATAGGAACTCTAATTGGTTTAGCTTCAAAAGCTGGATACTTAGACGAAAAAGGTAATGTTAAAAATGCAGATAAAGTTTTAACAGCTGATGCTATTGGGTCTGTAGTAGGTGCATGTTTAGGAACATCTACACCAGTTGCATTTGTTGAGTCAGCAGCCGGTATTGCTGAAGGTGGAAGAACAGGACTTGCTGGTCTTACAATAGCTGGATTATTCTTCTTGTCATTATTCTTTTCACCAATTTTAACTGCTATACCAGGTTTTGCTACAGCGCCAGTTCTAATAGTTTTAGGTGCAGTAATGATGGAACCAATAGCAAAGGTTAATTTCTCAGATTTCACTGAAGGAATGCCTGTATTCCTAACATTGATACTAACTCTTTTAACATATTCAATTACAGATGGGTTAGCATTTGGATTTGTTTCTTATGTGTTAATAAAATTATTCACAGGTAAATCAAAAGATATTCCTGTACCAATGTATTTTATTGCCTTGGCATTTGTAGGATTATTCGCGCTTATGTAATAATAGATAAGAAGAGCCTCATGGTGTAAGAAAATTCACCATGAGGCTTTTATAAATTAATTACTATTCTATTAGTATTCTATGTTATTTGTTAAGAAATAATGGTAATAGTGCTTTGAATTATCATTTAGTTGGAAATTTTGATTTTATATTGAAGATATTTTTAAGGACGTCCGAAGATTTATAATTCCATACGTAACTTTACATACTTCTTAATATATTTTACGCATTTCTCGAAGCCGAGCTTGCTGGTATCTAGAGACAGATCATAGTTTTTTACGTCCTCCCATTTATTGCCAGTGTGGTAATAGTAGTAGTCACTTCTATATTTATTTAATTTCTTAATTTCCTTAATTGCTTCTTTTTCAGAAGCGCCAAGGATATCCATTTCATGCTTAATACAGTAATCTTCTGATGCATGAATAAAAATTTTAAATATATTTGGTTTATCCTTTAAGATATAATCAGCACAACGCCCTATCACAACATAAGATTCTTTATCGGCTAATTCACGTAATACCTTAGCTTGATAATTGAACAAATTGTCATTTGAAGTAAAATCATTACTTTCAGGTGGGATTAATTCACCATTATATACTTTCTTTGAAACCTTATATAACAAACTATTTTTTACACCTTCGTCTGCATTGGCAAATAGAGCTTCATTTATACCACTGTCATCTGAAGCCAAACGTAATAACTCACGGTCATACATATTTATACCCAAATCTTTAGATAACATTTTCCCTATTGTTGTCCCACCGCTTCCACAAGTTCTTGTTATTGCAATTACAAACTTATCCATATAATCTCACTCCTTCCTTATATAGAAATTATACCACATTTTATTAAATTATTTAAGTGCGGCTTGAGCTATCTGAATATCTTCATCAATGCTTCCACCACTAACACCAATAGCACCAATGATATTTCCGTTACTAACTATTGGTATTCCTCCACCTAAAATACAAAGTTCGCCATGTCCAGTATTTTCTAAGCCATAAAGAGGTTTGCCAGGAAGCGCTAGTTCATTAAATCTTTCAGTAGACATTTTTAAAGCAAGTGCAGTATATGCTTTATTAAAGGAAACTTTAATACTTATTAAGATTGAATTATCCATTCTATGCTGGGCGATAAGATTTCCACCATCATCAACTAATGCTATAACTACTGGAACATTTATTGATTCAGCTTTTCTTTCTGCTTTTTCAAGAATTTCTTTTGCCATTTTTAGTGTTAGCTTAGGCGTCTTTATAGAACTAATTAGATCACTCGATAACTTTTTTATTAAATCTTCATTTATCATATAATCGCTCCTATAAATATTATTTATATAATGTATTTAAGTTAAATTACTCCAATAATATTATATAATTTAACTAATTTTGCTACAGGTAATTTACAATTGTATAATAAGTAAAGTTCAGACTATACTTAAATTTACTTATTTTTAGTTACAAAATTATTACTAATAGTCCTTAGGGATATGCTAACATTATAAACAGAGTGGTATCAAAAAAATGTATTTAAAATTACAATTTCTTCGAGAGGGTGAAAAAAATGAAGTTAAATGATTTGCAGATAAATAAAACTGATTTAATGAGGATAATTCAAGAAACCGTTCCAGGAAAACAAATTACAATGGCTCATGTAATTGCGAGCCCAGACTCAATTATTTATAAGAAGCTAGGATTAGACCCTAAAATTGATTATAACAGGGCAGCTATTGGTATTCTCACTGTTACTCCAAGTGAAACTTCTATAATAGCTGCAGATATAGCAATAAAAGCGTCGGCAATAGAGATTGGTTTTATTGATAGATTTAGTGGAACTTTGATTATTACAGGAACAATTTCAGATGTGGCAATTGCTTTAGAGTCTATCTTAAACTATGCAAAAAATACATTAGGGTTTAATGTTTGTAATCTAACAAAGGCATAGGTGGTTTTATGAGAAAGATTATGTTAGTTGGAAGGACAGGCTGTGGTAAAACTACTTTAACTCAAGCTTTAAAAGGAAAAGAGATTACATATCATAAAACCCAATATATAAATAATTTTGATGTTATTATAGATACTCCTGGCGAATATGCTGAAAATAAAAAACTAGCACGAGCGTTAATACTATACTCCTATGAAGCCGATGTAATTGGACTTCTAATGAGTTCACTTGAAGAATATTCTCTTTATAGCCCTAATATTGGAGCAGGAGCGACTAGAGAAGTAGTTGGAATTGTGACTCAGATAGATAATAAGAATGCAAGAGCAGATTTAGCAGAAGCATGGCTCAGCCTTGCCGGTTGTAAAAAAATATTTCATATAAGTTCATATACAGGAGAAGGAATACCAAATCTTTTGGATTATTTAAAAGAAGATGACGATATACTGCCTTGGGAAAAGTAGCATATAGAAAAGGTCTTAAAATTACATGTAAAGGTTTAAAAAGTGCAAATTTTATTTAAGGAGAGATTTGAATATGAGAAAAATTTTGATGTTAGCTGGCGATTTTACTGAAGATTATGAAGCCATGGTACCATATCAAGCCTTGGAAATGTTAGGTTTTAAAGTTAATGTAGTTTGTCCGGAAAAGAATGCCGGGGAATATATAAAGACTTCAATACATGATTTTGAAGGACATCAAACTTATACTGAAAAGCTTGGACATAACTTTCTATTAAATATGTCTTTTGATTATTTAAAATTAGAAGAATATGATGGATTATATATAACAGGGGGAAGAGCACCAGAATACCTTAGACTTAATACACGGGTTATTGATATTGTAAAATACTTTATGGAATTAAAAAAACCAGTAGCTGCTATATGTCATGGAATTCAAATATTAACAGCGGCTGATATAATTAAAGGAAGAAAGTTAACTGCGTATCCTGCTGTTAAGCCAGAAGTAGTTATGGCTGGAGGAATATTTATAGATAAAAATCCAGATGAAACAGTGGTAGATGGTAACTTAATAACTGCACCAGCCTGGCCAGGAAATACAGCCATCTTGAAAGATTTTTTAAATGCTCTCAATGTGAAGATTCAATTATAGTTTTAATTTTACAATATTTTAGTTTGAATTGTATTACAACGATTTCATACCTCTAATATATAATGAACTTGCACGAAATAAATTTTTACGATTTTTTTGAGGAGGGAATTATAAATGATATCTAAAGGGTTTTCAAAACCAACTGAGAGGGTTGAAAGATTAAAAAGAATGATTGTGGATGCAATTCCGTATGTAGAATCAGAAAGAGCGGTTCTTGTAACAGAATCATATAAGGAAACAGAAGGTCTATCTCCTATATTAAGACGTGCTAAAGCCGTAGAAAAAATATTTAATAATCTACCTATTACTATTCGTGAAGATGAATTAGTAGTTGGTGCAATTACTAAAAATCCACGTTCTACTGAAATCTGTCCAGAATTTTCTTATGATTGGGTAGCTAAAGAATTTGACACAATGGGAGCAAGAGTTGCAGATCCATTCCAAATTCCGAAAGAAACAGCAGCGGAATTAAGTGAAGCATTTAAATATTGGGACGGTAAAACTACAAGTGCACTTGCTGACTCTTATATGTCTCAAGAAGCAAAAGACTGTATGGCAAATGGAGTATTTACTGTAGGAAATTATTTCTATGGTGGTGTCGGACACATTTGTGTTGATTATGGAAAGATTTTAAGAAAAGGGTTTAAAGGCATTATTGCTGAAGTTATTGAAGCAATGAGTAAAATAATGGACAAGAAAGACCCTGATTATATAAAGAAACAACAATTTTATAATGCTGTAGTAATTTCTTATAGCGCAGCAATAAATTTTGCACATAGATATGCTCAAAAAGCTAGAGATATGGCAGCTGCAGAATTAAATCCAACTAGAAAAGCAGAATTGTTACAAATAGCTGCTAACTGTGAAAGAGTACCTGAAAATGGTGCAACAAACTTCTATGAAGCTTGTCAATCATTCTGGTTTATTCAAATAATGGTTCAAATTGAATCTAATGGACACTCAATTTCGCCAGGACGTTTTGACCAATATATGTATCCTTACCTTAAAGAAGATAAAAATATTTCAAAAGAATTTGCTCAAGAGTTAGTTGATTGTATTTGGATTAAACTTAATGATATCAATAAAACTCGTGATGAAATTTCAGCTCAAGCTTTTGCAGGTTATGCTGTATTCCAAAACCTATGTGTTGGTGGACAAAATGAAGAAGGGCTTGATGCTACAAATGAAATATCTTACATGTGTATGGATGCAACAGCTCATGTTAAATTACCAGCGCCTTCATTCTCTATCCGTGTATGGCAAGGAACTCCAGATGAATTCTTGTTAAGAGCTTGCGAAGTTGCAAGATTAGGGCTTGGCGTACCTGCTATGTACAATGATGAAGTTATAATTCCAGCATTAGTTAATAGAGGTGTTACTCTTAGAGATGCACGTAACTATTGTATTATCGGCTGTGTTGAACCTCAATGTCCAAACAAGACAGAAGGCTGGCATGATGCAGCATTCTTTAATGTAGCTAAGGTATTAGAGATTACATTAAATAATGGTAAAGTAGGCAACAAGCAATTAGGTCCTATCACAGGAGATATAACAACATTTAAGAGTATCGACGATTTCTATGCAGCATTTAAGAAGCAAATGGAATACTTTGTTTACTATCTTGTTGAAGCAGATAACTGTGTTGATTATGCTCATGCTGAAAGAGCACCATTACCATTCTTATCAGCAATGGTTGATGACTGTATTGGAAGGGGCAAATCTGTTCAAGAAGGTGGAGCAATTTATAACTTTACAGGACCACAAGCTTTTGGTATAGCAGATACAGGAGATTCCGTATATGCAATTCAAAAACATGTATTTGAAGATAAAACTATTGAAATGGATCAATTAAAAGCAGCATTAGATGCAAACTTTGGACATACTGGCGTTAATACAGTTAGTACAAGCAATAACAATGCCGATGTTACTGAAATGCAGATATATGAAGCAGTTAAGAGAATATTAAGTAATTCTGGATCAATTGATATATCTGAAATTCAAAGTAGAATCTCTTCAGAATTTACTTCACCTAAAACAACAGTTTCGGGAGATTTTGATAATATAAGAAGACTTCTTGAAAGTACTCCTTGCTTTGGTAATGATATAGATGAAGTTGATATGGTTGCTCGTAAATGTGCACAAATATACTGCTTCGAAGTTGAAAAATATACTAACCCACGTGGAGGACAATTTCAAGCTGGAGTTTACCCAGTATCTGCAAATGTATTATTTGGTAAAGATGTTGCGGCATTACCAGATGGTAGATTAGCTAAGACTCCTCTTGCTGATGGTGTATCTCCTAGAGCAGGTAAAGATTGTGCAGGTCCAACTGCAGCAGCAAATTCTGTTGCTAAGTTAGATCACTTTGTAGCATCAAATGGTACACTTTATAATCAAAAATTCTTACCATCTGCAGTTGCTGGAGATACAGGATTACAAAACTTTGCTTCTGTAATAAGAAGTTACTTTGATCATAAAGGTATGCATGTTCAATTTAATGTAATTGATAAGCAATTATTATTAGATGCTCAAAAGCACCCAGAAAATTATAAAGACCTGGTTGTTCGTGTTGCAGGCTATAGTGCTCAATTTACTGTATTAGCAAAGGAAGTACAAGATGACATTATAAATCGTACTGAACATTCACTTTAAGCTTATTTGAACATAATAAGTAGGCCAAAATTTTATCCCTTATAAGTTTTATTTGAAAAAGTTACACTTTATAAGGTTAGGGGAGATGTGCATGATGGATACAATTAATTATAGTATGGAAGGAACAGTATTTGATATACAGAGATTCTCTATACATGATGGCCCAGGAATTCGTACAATAGTTTTTTTAAAAGGATGTCCTTTATCATGCTTATGGTGTAGCAATCCTGAATCACAGAAAATTAAACCTGTCATAATGTATCAATCTGCGAATTGTATTCATTGTGGAAGATGTATTTCAGCCTGCAAAATAGGTGCAATTAGTGTTAATAATAAAGGTTTTATAAATAGAGAAATTTGCACAGCATGTGGTGAATGTAGCAATGTTTGTCCAACAAGCTCTTTAGTCTTAAAAGGTAAAAAAATGACGATTGAACAAGTTATAAAAGAACTCAAAAAAGATGCTATAAATTATAGACGATCTGGTGGTGGAATCACTTTATCAGGAGGAGAACCACTAGTGCAGTCAGATTTTTCAAAAGAACTTTTTAAGGCATGTAAAGCACAAGGTTGGCATACAGCTATTGAAACTACAGGTTATGCAAATTCAGAAACTATTGAAGAAGTATTTCCTTATATAGATTTAGTGCTTATGGATATTAAGAGTACAAATCTTGAATTACACAGAAAATACACAGGAGTTTCTAACGAAATAATTCTAAATAATGCAAAGAGAATTTCTGAAATATCAAAAATGGTAATTAGAGTACCATTAATACCAGACTTTAATTCTTCAATGCAAGATATTTTGGAATTATGTAGGTTTACTAAAACGTTGAATAACATTGATACGATTCATTTGTTACCATACCATACTTATGGTGAAAATAAATATGAACTCCTTGGAAGAGATTATCTTATGAAAGACTCACGGTCATTAAAAGAAGATGAGATTGAAGTCTTAAAAAAGATTATTGAGGATCAGGGGATTAAATGTATTATTGGTGGTTAAAGA
Organism: Clostridium sp. YIM B02569; assembly: GCF_022320765.1. Lineage (NCBI taxonomy): Bacteria > Bacillati > Bacillota > Clostridia > Eubacteriales > Clostridiaceae > Clostridium > Clostridium sp. YIM B02569. The sequence goes on from NZ_JAKJJX010000012.1 coordinate 58,159, forward strand.
TATAATTTTAGAATGGAGGAGTCAAAATGGATCAACAATTGATTGAAAAGGTAATGAAACAGGTTTCTAGCGAACTTGGAATATCTGTTAAAAATCAAAATAATGATTCTCAAAATATAAGCAAAAATACTAGTGGAGGAATAGGTGTTACTGAATTTGTAGGTACTGCAATAGGCGATACTATTGGACTAGTAATTGCAAGTGTAGATCCACTACTTACAGAAACTATGAAATTAGGAAAGTACCGTTCAATCGGTATCATAGGTGGAAGAACCGGAGCTGGACCTCAAATTATGGCTGTTGATGATGCTGTTAAAGCTACAAATACAGAAGTTATTTCTGTTGAATTACCTAGAGATACTAAAGGCGGAGCAGGTCATGGAAGTTTAATTTATATAGGAGCTGATGATGTTTCAGATGCTAGACGTGCAGTTGAAATTGCACTTTCAAGTCTAGATAAATATTTTGGAGATGTGTATGCAAATGATGCAGGACATTTAGAATTTCAATACACAGCTAGAGCAAGTTATTGTTTAGAAAAAGCTTTTGGAACACCACTAGGCAGAGCTTTTGGAATGGTTTGTGCAGGACCAGCTGCAATTGGAACAGTTTTAGCTGATGTTGCTGTAAAAGCTGCTAATGTTGATGTTGTGGGTTACTGTTCACCAGGAAACGGAACAAGTTTCTCAAATGAGGTTATATTAACTTTCAGTGGTGATTCGGGAGCTGTAAGACAAGCTGTAAGAGCATCAATTGAAGTAGGTAAAAAATTACTAGGTGCGTTAGGCGATGAACCTAAATCAACAACAACACCTTATATTTAAGTAGAGAACCCAAATCTGTGATTTGGTGTGAATCACTTACTCAGCGAGTGAATACGAGTCGAGTTTCCTTATCAATATAATATATTAAATTCAATATTTTCTATATAAAGTTAAATATAAAAAAACAAAAGTTTACCTAAAATTTAAGGAGGTATTTAATATGAATTCAGATGCATTAGGAATGGTTGAAACTAAAGGGTTAGTTGCTGCAATAGAAGCAGCAGATGCTATGGTTAAAGCGGCAAATGTTAATTTAATAGGATATGAAAAGATAGGCTCAGGTCTAGTAACAGTTATGGTTCGTGGTGACGTTGGCGCTGTAAAAGCAGCAACTGATGCAGGGGCTGCATCTGCTAGATTAGTTGGAGAAGTTGTTTCTATTCATGTTATTCCACGTCCTCATATGGACACTGAAAAGATTCTTCCTAAATTCGTATAACAAGATTTTAAATTATAATGAGATAGTTATGCAAAAAGAAAATATTACAGTAATTGCTTTTAGAGCTTAGGAGGGATAACGTGGAAATAGATGAGAAAAGACTAAGAGAATTAGTGATTAAAGCCATACAATTGCTTCAAGCCGAAAGCTCTATACAGAATTTGTTTATTCCCCGAAAGAAACTGTATGTGATATTTACTGAAGAGTGGAATAACAAGTATTCATCTCTATTTGAAGAATTAGATAAGCGAAACGAATATGAAGTTTATGCAGTATTACCAGATGGAATATATAATGCTTTTCACCTAAGTAATTTGAAAAAATTTAGTGTATGTAAATCCGTAATAAGTAGAAAGAATGCTGACTTTGATGAATCATCAGAATATCTCACGGTATTTCCAGTAGTTCCTAGAGAAATCGTAGTTAAAACAGCATTATGTATTGATGATATTTTTGAAAGTAGATGGATTTTTAAAAGTATGGAAAAGGGACAAAGAATTATTTTACTCAGTTCAGGACTTGAAAAATTTACTGGCAAAGAGCCACCTAGTTATATTAATAAGATATTAAATTATTACAAGACTTTGTTGGAATTTAATATTGAAATAACAAAGGATATTTTTCAAATTGAAGAATATGAAAATAAATTTATTGAAAATAGTTCCGTGGTCTATGAAAGTACAGAATATAATGAGGTTTTAAATAATAAAGATGGCAAAAGAATAATTACTGTTCAGGAAATAGAGAGATATAAGAATGATAAAAAATTATTCTTATATTCAGGAGATATAATAACTGAGTTAGCTAAGGATAAGGCAAAAAATTTAAACATTCAAATTATTAGAAGAAGTTAGAGTATATTCAAAGGTATCGTTTAGTATAATAAAGATTTTCATAGAATGCGAGATTACTCGTATTTTATGAAAATTGTAAAAAGATGCACACATTAATAAAGATTAAAGTGAGGTGACAAGATGAAAGAAGCATTAGGTTTAGTTGAAACAATAGGTTTATCAACTGCTATTTTAGCTGCAGATGCTATGGCGAAAACGGCTAATGTTAATATAATTGACCTTGAAAATACTAAGGGATCCGGGTACATGACGATAAAAGTTTCAGGAGATGTTGGAGCGGTAACAGCTGCAGTTACAGCAGGAAGACAAGTTGCTATTGAAAACAACGCATTTGTTTCATCTAAAGTAATTCCAAGACCTTCTAATAATATAGAAAGCGCTTTTTGTCAGCCTAAAAAGGAAGAAGATACTTCTTCTATCACAGAGAATAATATAACTGAAGAAAGTAATGTAAGTGAAGAAAATAATATTATTGAGGAAAATAATACTGTTGAAAACAAAGAAGATTTAGAAAATCACGTAGTTGTATTAGAAGAGGCTTTAACTGAGAAAGTTGAAAAGCTGGAAGATAAACAGGAAGGAAATACTTCTCAAAGTGAAGAGACAGTAGTTGAAAATAATGAAGACATCAATCAATCTGAAGAAGATGGCATTCAACTTAAGCAATCTGATATAGAAATTTCTCAATCTCAGTCAGAAGAAAAGAGAACTAGAAAAACTAGCAGTAGAAAAAAAGGAAAATAATAAATATCACTTTTTAAGCTGTTAAAGGAAAGGACTGTGATTAGTATGTATATGGCAAAAGTTGTTGGTAATGTTGTAGCTACAAGAAAAGATGATTCATTAGTTGGATATAAGTTAATGATTGTAAAGAGAATAGATGTAAAAGAGAATTTTATTGGCAACGAAGAAGTTGCAGCAGATTATGTCGGAGCAGGTATAGGGGATTATGTATTACTTTGTAAAGGGTCAGCTGTACGTGTAGAGAAACAAAAGGTTGCTATTGATATGGCTATTATTGGAATCATAGATACAATTGATGTCTAAAATGCATTTATTCCATAATCAAGAGAGGAGGTTAACATGGATATAAATTATAAATTTTTTAATAACGAAGAATTAAAAAGTGGTGTTTTTTCTTCAGTGAACGATGCAGTTTTAGCAGCGGTAGGTGCATATAATCAATATAGCAAATTTACTTTGAATGAAAGACAAGAGATTATTGATTCTATTAAGGAAAAGCTTTTATCTAGGGTTGAGGAAATAGCTTATATGACAGTTGAAGAGACTGGAATGGGGAATGTGCATGACAAAATTGAGAAACTTATTCTAGCGATTAAAAAAACACCAGGAATAGAAGACTTAATTACTGAAGTGAGAACAGGAGATAATGGGATGACATTATATGAACTATCATCTTATGGTGTTATCTGCGCTATACATCCATGTACTAATCCATGTGCCACATTAATTAGTAATACAATAGGGATGCTGGCAGCAGGAAATGGAGTTGTTCATTGCCCACATCCAAGAGCAATAAAAGTGTCAAAATATGTTACGGAGATAATCAGTGTTGCAATAAGAGAAAGATGTGGAATAGATAATTTAGTTGTAACCTTAAATGAAAATTCAATTACTTGTACTAATGAAATTATGACTCATCCAGATATTTCAATGGTGGTTACGACAGGTGGTAATAATGTATTGCGGCAAGCAATGGCATCTGGCAAAAAAGTTATTGGAGCTGGACCTGGTAATCCTACGACTATTGTTGATGAAACTGGTGACATTAAAAAGGCTGCAAGAGATATTGTAAGGGGAGCTTCTTTTGATAATAATATAATGTGCATTTCAGAAAAAAGCATAGTGGCTGTTTCAAGTATTGCTGATTTATTAGTAGAAGAGCTTGTTAGAAATAAGGTATATTACGTAGATAATGATGAGGAAATGCTTAAACTCACAGTAGCTACATTAACAAGCGACATGACCTTAAATAAGACTCTTGAAGGTAAAAGTGCAAATGAGATTTTAAAGGCTGCAGGAATTGTATGCGAAAGAGATATTAAGCTTATTGTAGTTAATACTATAAAGCAGCATCCATTTGCAACAGTTGAAATGCTTATGCCACTTGTACCATTAATAAGAGTAAAGAATTTTGAAATAGCTTTGGATACAGCACTTGAAATAGAACAAGGATTCAGGCACACAGCAACAATTCATTCTCAATCAATTGAAAGATTAAATGTAGCAGCAAAAGTAATGCAGACGGCAGTATTTGTTAAAAATGGTGCTTCACTCGTAGGAATTGGATGTAATGGTGAAGGTGATACCAGCTTTACAATTGCTACAATCACAGGAGAAGGCACTACTACAGCAAGGCATTTTGCAAGAAGAAGGCGATGTTCCCTAACAAATGGTTTTTCAATTAGGTAGGAAAGGAGAGGAAGTTTTGAAAAGTGTGTATATTAAAACAAAAATATATTCAGGAGAAAATTCTCTGAAGCGCCTAGAGAAATTTAAAAATACAGACATCTGTGTGGTATGTGATCAATTTCTTGTGAAAAACGGCAGCGTAAAAGGTCTATTGAGTTTTATTAATGACAGTAATAATGTTTCTGTTTTTGATGAGGTTATTCCAGACCCGCCACTAAATGTAATTGGAAAAGGTGTTGCTCTTATTAAGAAAAATAATCCTAGCATAGTTATTGCGTATGGTGGAGGCTCTGCTATAGATACAGCAAAGGGAATTATTTATTTCGCAAAACAGCAAAACTTTATTGATAAAGTTAATTTTATAGCAATTCCAACTACAAGTGGAACTGGATCTGAGGTAACGTCAGCGACAGTAGTTACTGATACTGAGACAAAAACAAAGCATATTATTTTTGATGATGTGATGCTACCAGATGAAGCGATCTTAGATGCCAATCTAACAGTTTCTGTTCCAGCAGACATTACTGCAAATACAGGAATAGACGTTTTAACTCACGCAATAGAAGCATATGTTGCAAAAGATGCAAATGTATATTCAGATGCATTAGCTGAAAAAGCTGTTGAATTGGTCATTGAATCTTTAGTACAGTGCTATAAACAAGGTAATGACATCGCAGCAAGGAAAAAAATGCATGAAGCATCTAATTTGGCAGGTATGGCTTTTAATATAGCGGGTCTTGGTATAAATCATAGCATTGCTCATCAATTAGGAGGTAGATTTCATATTCCACACGGACTTGCCAATTCAATCTTGGTGAATATTGTAATAGATTATAACTGTGAAGATCATGAGATTTTAAAGAAATACGCTAAATTAGTTTATAAAACTGGTATGGTGGAAAAAGCACAAAGTGATGAATTTGCAGTTGAAGTTTTAAAAACATATATTAAAACACTGACGAAGATTATGAACATGCCTCAAAACTTAAAAGAGTGTGGTGTAGATAAAAATGAATTTGACAATGTAAAATCAATTATAGCTGAAAATGCACTAAAGGATGGATGTACACAAGCAAATAGAAGAGAAATTACAAAATTTGGTATGGAAAGACTGATTCAATTAGTGTACTAACCTAATCTTAGTATGATAGAATATATTTAGAAAAATATATTCTTGTGATGTATGAAGGAGTGGGTTAAATGCATGAATTCCATGATAGAACAAAAGGTGAAATCGTTGACAGCAATACGCAGATTGATGAGAATTTAATTAATAAATTTAATATAATCAATTTATTCGGCAAAGAAACATTAGAAGATATCCAGGAAAAGATATCTAGAGCAACAGGCCTTGCATTTGTTACTGTTGATTATAAAGGTGAACCAATTACCAAAATGACTTCTTTCACAGAATTTTGTAGCGAGATTAGAAAAAATAAGAAAGCAGAATGTGTCTGTAAGTCTTCCGATGCTTTTGGTGGAATTCAGGCAGCAGTTACACAAAAGAATTGTGTATATTTTTGCCCTTGTGGATTACTTGAAATTGCAATACCTATAATCGTTAGAGGCCATTACCTAGGTGGCTTTATTGGCGGACAAGTGAGATGCTTAGATGCACCTTCAGGAGTAAGTAAACTTGAAAATGTAATAAAACATTCTCAAAATTATAGGGAAGATAAGCATATGTTAAGTTTGTTTGAGTCTGTTCAATTATATGATTATGAAAAATTTATGAGTGTTGCGGAATTAATTTCTCTTATTATAAATCAATTGGGAGAGAAAGAAGCATATAGATTAATGCAAAAAAACTCATTAAAAAAGGAAGTTGAGGAATTAAATAATTCTAGAAAAGAACTTGAAATAGAAAATGCATTGAAAAAAAATGAACTTATAAATCTCAGAGCTCAATTAAACCCACATTTTTTAATCAATGTTTTGAATTCGATTTCTAATTTAGCAGCTATTGAAGATTCACCTAAGACAAATGAGATGATTGTAATGTTTGCAGATTATTTAAAGCAGAGTTTAGGTAGTCAAAAGAGCTATACAAATTTATCAGATGAATTCGAAAATATTGAAAAATATTTGAAGATCCAGAAAGTTAAGTATGGAGATTTGCTTCAATATTCAATTAACATGAATGAAAAAATGCATTATCAAAGAATCCCAAGCCATATTATTATGCCATTTGTGGAATATGCTGTTTTTTATGGAATTGCAACAAAGAATAACGGTGGAAAAGTAGCGGTAACTTCTTATTATGAAGGTAAGGATGTTGTTATATGTATTTCTGACAATGGATCTGGATTTAGTGATGAGGCAATAGCTAAGAAATTCAAGATATATAAAGGTGGTTATGAGGGAGAATCTATTCAGATAAGCATCTCCAATGCAAGAGAAAAGCTCATAACATTATTTGGTGAAAAGTATGATACTTTTATTGAAAATACTGAAGGAGAAGGTACAAGGAGTATTATAAGATTTCCAATAAAATTCGAAGAAAGGAATGTCTAGATATGTATGGAGTATTAATTGCGGATGATGAACCACTAATGAGAGCATCTTTAAAGGTTATGATATCTAAAGTTGAAGGATTTGAGGTCTTATATTCTGTTGGTAGCGGTGAGCAGGCAGTTGAGATATGTAAAAATAATAAAATAGATATTGTTTTTATGGATATCATGATGCCTGGTGAATCAGGGATAGAATCTAGTAAAAAGATATACACCATTAATCCAAGTACCACTATTTTTATTGTATCATCTTATAACAGTTTTGATTTTGCAATTGAAGCTTTAAAAACTAAAGTTAAAGAGTATATATCAAAACCTGTATCCTTTTCTCAAATAGAAAAATTATTGAGCAATTATAAAGATGAGAATCAGAATGTTAAAAGTGAGATAGAAGGGAATAAGTATGACAGTCTACTTTTAATAATTAAAGAAAAAAATTACAAAAAAATGTATTATGAAATTCCTAAGATAATAGATGAGATGTGTTCTTCTAAAAAGTCTGATACAAAGTTACTAAGAGAAGAATTTATGCAAATAGGAGAAAATCTTATTAATTCTGTCCAACTGCTAAACAAAAAGCCCAAAAAGCTTAATGAGCTATTTCCGATGGAAGAAGATTTAGGCAATGAGAAAAGATTTTTCGAATTTTGGTTATTCAAGGTTATGAATTATGTTTTTCAACAAAATAGCATAAAAAAGTATTCAATATTAAATGATGTGTTTAGTTATATTGAAAATAATATTGAAGAAGAGATTGGATTAAATGAGATAATTAATAATTGTTCAGTAAGCCAAGGTTATTTAAGTAGAATTTTTAAAAGGCAGTTTAACATAAGTGTTATGGAATATTTGCATATGAGAAAGATTAATATGGCGAAAAGTTATTTTTGTTTTACTGATTTAAGTATTACGGATGTTGCATTTAAACTTGGATATAATGAGAGCAGTTATTTTAGCAAAGTGTTTAAGAAGTATGAAAATACAACGGTTTATAAATATAAAAAAATGTTGTAGAATCAGAAAATCAAGGTAGGTGGTAAAATATGAGCGAATATTTTGTTACATCAGAATCTGTAACAGAAGGACATCCTGATAAAATTTGCGATCAGATATCGGATGGAATCTTAGATGCGTATTTAGCACAGGATAATAATTCAAGAGTTGCAGTAGAAACAATGGTCTCAAAGAATACAATTATGATAGCAGGAGAGGTTACTTCAAATGCAAAGGTAAATATTGTTGAGGTTGCAAGAGAGGTTGTAAAAAATATTGGTTATACGAAAGAAGAATATGGTTTTGATTATAAGACATGCCTAGTGTTTACAAATATCAATAAACAGTCTCCAGATATTGCTTTAGGTGTTGACAAAATAGAAGAAAACAGGAAGATTACTAAAGCAATATTAGGAGCTGGTGATCAAGGAATTATGTACGGGTATGCCTTTAATGAGACTGATAATTACATGCCATTAACGTGTGATCTATCTAATAAGCTTACAATGAGGTTATCTAAACTTAGAAAAAGTGAAGGAATTCCTTGGATTCGTCCTGATGGTAAATCTCAGGTTACAATGAAATATGATAGTAATGGGAATCCAATTAACATTTCAAGCATAGTAATTTCAATTCAACATGATCCGGATATTGACTATGATTATATGAAAAATGTTATTGAATATGAGGTTATTCGTAATGTTATTGATAGCAAGTGGATTAAATATGATACGAAGATACATATTAATCCTACCGGAAGATTTGTTATAGGTGGTCCTGCAGGCGATACTGGTTTAACGGGACGAAAAATTATGGTAGATACTTATGGTGGAATTGGAAGACATGGTGGTGGAGCCTTTTCAGGAAAAGACCCCACAAAAGTAGATAGATCAGCAGCATATATGGCAAGGTATGTGGCAAAAAATATAGTTGCTGCAAAGCTGGCTGACAAGGTTGAATTATCCTTAAGCTATGTAATTGGAGAAGCTGAACCAGAAGCAATAACTATTAATACATTTGGAACTGAGAAAATAGATATTAAAGATATAAGAAAAATAATTAAAGAGACTTTTTCTTTTTCGGTTGCTAATATCTTAGAGCAACTTGATTTAAAGAAACCACAATTTTTTAATACAGCTGCCTATGGTCATTTTGGGCGTGAAAATAAAAATTTTAAATGGGAAAAAACTGATAAAATGGAACTTTTAAGAAAGAAGGCAATGCAATGTGTTTTGGAAAATTTTAAATAGTATTTAAGGAGTTTGATGTTATGAATATCTATGCATTAATAGCAGCATTTGGTGGAGGAGCTTTAGGAGCACTTCTTGGATCAATACCTGCTTTTATTTTAACGGGAATTTTAGCAGTTGTTGGAGGAATTTTAGGATTAGCAGGTATTGCTGAACCAACGGTTGGAAATATTACTTTTGGTTCTTTTTTAGGTCCTCATATTGCATTTGCAGCAGGAGTAGCGGCAGCAGCATTTGCTGGGAATAAAAGAAAAACATTGAGCAATGCAAACGATGTATTAACACCATTATATTCAATTAATGATTATACAGTAATACTCGTTGGAGGCCTATTCGGAGTTATAGGTTTTTTATGTCACTATGTTTATGGTGCAGTATTGAACTTTAAAACAGACCTTCCTGCTATTTCTGTTTTCACCGTTTTGATGATTTCGAGATTAGTATTTGGTAAGACAGGTCCGGTTGGTAAGTATACTGGGGCAGGCAAAAGAGATTGGCTTCCTGATACAAAAACATTAGTTAATCATATTGTGCTTGGATTAACAGTTGGAATTGTTGTAAGCGGTATTGCTATATCAATGGTTAATTCGGGTGTATCGCCTAAAGTTATGTCTATGTATCCTATCGTTTGCTTTGGAATTAGTGCAACTTCATTGATTTTCTTGCAGACTGGTTTTGGAGTTCCGGTAACACATCATATCACTTTACCAGCTGCAGCGGCTACAGTTATGACAGGAAATATATTTATAGGTGTTTGCGTAGGAATTGCCTGTGCAATAGCTTGGTTAATTGCAGGAAAAGTTATTAACAGTTATTGTGATACTTATATAGACCCACCAGCTACAGTAATATTTATTTCAATGTTTATTATTAATGCGATGTTCATTTAGATTTATATGTTAAAAAATAAGGAGGAATTTATTATGAATAATGAAGCTTTAGGAATGGTTGAAACAAAAGGCTTAGTTAGTGCAATAGAAGCAGCTGATGCAATGACAAAGGCAGCGAATGTTATGCTTGTTGGATATGAAAAAATTGGATCAGGGCTTGTAACTGTAATGGTTCGCGGGGATGTTGGAGCAGTAAAAGCGGCTGTAGATGCTGGAGTTGCAGCTGCAAGAAATGTTGGCGAAGTGATTTCGCAACATGTTATTCCAAGACCACATATTGATACAGAAAAGATATTACCAAAAACTTTATAGAGTTTTTATAGGATATCTAGAGAGTGAGTTGATAAAATGCATAGCGAAGATGTAGTAAAGTTAATTACTAAAATAGTTGTAGATAAAATCAAAGCATTAGAGAATTATAAAATTCCTATTGGCGTATCAAATAGGCATGTGCACCTAAGTCAAAAGGATTTAGATATTCTATATGGTCTAGGATATAGCTTAACTAAAAAAATTGATTTGAAACAACCAGGACAATTTGCAGCTAATGAAACTGTAACTATTAGAGGTCCTAAAGGTGAATTTGAAAATGTCCGTATTTTAGGGCCTATAAGAAGTGAAAGTCAGGTTGAAGTTTCAATGACAGATAGTTTTAGGTTGGGGGTAAAACCTCCAATTAAAGAATCAGGACAACTAGAAAATACTCCAGGACTTGAAATTATAGGACCTAAAGGGAGTGTGAAAATTCCAAACGGAACAATCATTGCTTTAAGACATATTCATATGACACCTGAATATGCTGAGAAAATGGGAGTGAAAGATAAGGAAATTGTTGAAGTGGAAACTATGGGCGAAAGACATGGTATCTTAGGCAATGTTTTAATAAGGGTTTCTGATAAGTCTTCTCTTGAAATGCATGTGGATGTTGATGAAGCTAATGCTTGTGCTTTAAAAAATGATGACTTTGTTATCCTGCATAGGAAGTAAGCAGTTAGTTAAAAATTAATTATGATAGGAGAGATAAGAATGTTAATAAATAGTGACATATTAACAGAATTCTCCAATTTGATTGCTGAAAATAGAAGTAATTCATTTGAAGGAGAGCTTAAAACGGGAGTAGACCTAGGAACGGCCAATATTGTTGTATCAGTTGTAGATTCTAATAATAATCCTATTGCAGGAGCTACTTACCCTTCTACTGTTATTAAAGATGGAATTGTAGTAGATTTTGTAGGTGCTATAAATATAGTTAAAAGTTTAAAAGCTGAGGTTGAAGAAATAATTGGTAGGGAGCTTCTAACAGCAGCAACTGCTGTACCACCAGGAATTATTTCCGGTAATGTAAAGTGTATATCCAATGTTGTAGAAGCAGCAGGATTTGAAGTTATAAATGTTGTGGATGAGCCAACAGCGGCAGCTAGGGTGATAAACATTAAGGACGGTGCAGTTGTTGATGTTGGAGGTGGAACAACAGGGATTAGTATATTGAAGGATGGACAAGTGATTTTTACTGCTGATGAAGCAACTGGGGGTACACATATGACACTTGTACTTGCAGGATATTATGGAATATCAATTAAGGAAGCAGAAGAATTAAAGAAAGATCCTAAGAAAGACAAAGATATATTTCCAATTATTAAACCTGTAGTTCAAAAGATGGCGTCAATAGTAAAACGATATTTAAATGGTTATGATGTTTCAGAAATTTATGTTGTTGGAGGAGCTTCTTCCTTTGAGGAATTTAATGATGTTTTTGAAAAAGAAATAGGTATTAAAACTATAAAGTTTAATGAACCTTTATTAGTAACGCCTTTAGGCATTGCAATGAATTGTAATAGAGATGAAAATTTTTAAAAAGAGGTGTATATAAATGGATGTAGATGTAGTATTAGTTGAAAAACTAGTTAGACAAGCAATAGAAGAAGTGAAAAATCAAAACCTAGTGAATTTTGATAAAATTGATTCTTTAAAAAATTATGGTATTTTTGAAACTATGGATGCGGCAGTTGAAGCATCATTTGTAGCACAAAAACAATTATTAAAGGCTTCTATGACGGACAAACAAAAATATGTGGATACTATAAAAGCTACTATCTTGAAGAAAGAAAATTTAGAATTGATTTCAAGAATGTCTGTTGAAGAAACAGAAATCGGTAAATATGAACATAAGTTAATTAAAAATAGAGTAGCAGCTGAAAAAACACCGGGAATAGAAGATTTAACTACAGAGGCTATGACAGGAGATAATGGACTTACTTTGGTTGAATATTGTCCATTTGGAGTAATTGGTGCTATTACTCCTACTACAAATCCTACTGAAACTATTATTTGTAATTCTATTTCTATGATTGCGGGCGGGAATACAGTAGTGTTTAGTCCACACCCAAGAGCAAAAAATGTTTCAATAAAATTAGTAACTATGTTAAATAAAGCATTAGAAGAGGCAGGGGCTCCTGATAATCTTATAGCAACAGTTAAGGAACCTTCTATTGAAAATACAAATATTATGATGGAGCATCCAAAAATCCGAATGCTCGTAGCAACTGGTGGACCAGCCATAGTTAATAAGGTTATGTCTACGGGGAAAAAAGCTATTGGAGCGGGGGCAGGAAATCCTCCTGTTGTTGTTGATGAAACTGCTGATATAGAAAAAGCTGCTATTGATATTGTTAATGGATGCAGTTTTGATAATAATGTCCCTTGTATAGCTGAAAAAGAAGTCTTTGCGGTTGATCAAATATGTGATTATTTAATACATTACATGAAACTGAATGGAGCTTATGAAATTAAAGATAGAGACTTGATTCAAAAACTTTTAGATTTAGTTACAAATGAAAATGGCGGACCTAAGGTTTCTTTTGTAGGAAAGAGTGCACCATATATCTTAAATAAGCTTGGTATTTCAGTAGATGAGAATATTAAAGTAATTATAATGGAAGTAGAGAAAAATCATCATTTCGTTTTGGAAGAAATGATGATGCCTATTCTACCTATTGTAAGAACAAAAGATGTAGATGAGGCTATTGAATGTGCTTACATTGCTGAGCATGGAAATAGACATACAGCTATAATGCATTCAAAGAATGTTGACAAGCTCACTAAAATGGCAAGACTTTTAGAAACAACTATTTTTGTCAAAAATGCACCATCTTATGCTGGAATAGGTGTTGGTGGGGAAGGAACTACAACATTTACTATTGCAGGCCCTACTGGTGAAGGTTTAACAACAGCAAGGTCTTTCAGCAGAAAACGTAGGTGTGTTATGGTAGATGCATTTAATATAAGATAATGTAGTCAGTATGATAGTATATTTCCCTTTATACTTTGTCACTATGTTTACCTAGTAGATTACTATTAGAAAACATACTTCATTGTTTAATGGGAAATATTTATCATATTATGGAATTAATATTTTCTCTCATATATCTTAAAGAAAAAATTTGCAATAAAGAGAAGATGTGTTCAGGCGGTACTTTTTCAATGAAATAGAATTGGAGTAGAGAAGTTATGGAAAAAAGCTTTATTGATTTAATAAAAGATGCTGGAATAATTGGAGCCGGTGGAGCTGGTTTTCCAACCCATGTGAAATTAAATGCAAAAGTTAAAACCGTAATAGTGAATGGTGCAGAATGTGAACCATTGCTAAAGGTAGACCAACAATTGATGGATAAGAAAGGAGATGAAATTCTTTACGCATTAAACAAAGTTGTTGATGAGACCGAAAGTGAGGTAGGGATAATTGCGCTAAAAGGGAAATATAAAAGCGCAATAAATACCTTAAATTCAAAAATCAAAGATTATCCTAAATTACAACTGTTTATGTTGGAAAATTTTTATCCTGCTGGAGATGAGCAAATTCTTGTATATGAAGTTACAAATAAGATTGTGCCAGAGGGTGGAATCCCTCTAAATGTAGGAGTCATAGTAATTAATGTAGAGACACTATTGAATGTGTATAATGCAATTAATGGTATTCCTGTCACTGAAAAATATTTAACCATCACTGGCGAGGTTAAGAATCCAATAACAGTTAAAGTACCTATAGGAATTTCTATTGAAGAAGCAATTGAAATTGCAGGCGGCAGCTCTATAAGTGATTTTTGCGTTATAGACGGCGGACCAATGATGGGAAAAATAGTAGAGGATATTCAAAGTCCAATCAAAAAAAATACAAAGGGGCTAATAGTGCTTAAAAAGGAGCATAAAATAGTACAATCTAAAATAAAGAGTATACAATCTACCATAAGAGATGCAAGAATAGCGTGTTGTCAGTGTTCCTTATGTACGGAAGTATGTCCGAGACATTTGCTAGGGCATAAAATTGAACCATCTAAAATAATGAGAATTGCTAGTTATGGCAAGACTTGTAGTACAGAAATATCATCTACAAATACCTTTCTTTGTAGCGAATGTGCCCTTTGTGAACAAGCATGTATTATGGGATTACAACCTTGGAAATTAAATAGGTTCTTTAAAGGGGAATTAAGCAAAAACGGTATAAGAAATCCTCATAATAGGATACCCGAAAAGGCTGATGAATTTAGAAGGTATAGAAAATTTCCTGTTGAGAGATTAAAGCAAAGGCTTGACATAAATAAATATAATTCAGATTCACTTTTAGAAGAGAAAGAATACGATTTTCAAAAAGTTACAATATTACGATCACAACATATAGGGGCAAAAGCTGAACCTATAGTTAAAATTGGAGATAAAGTTCAAAAAGGTGATTTGATAGGAGAAATTTCATATGGGAAGCTAGGAGCTAAGATCCATGCAAGCATAGATGGAATTATAAAAGAAATAACAGATGAAAGTATAGTTATAGTTAAATAATATATGAATTATTAAATCTATGAGAGGGGAAGAGACAGCAATGAGAAGGTCTATTGGATTACTTGAATATAAAAGTATTGCAAAAGGAATGGAAGCATGTGATGAAATGCTTAAATCTTCAAATGTCGAATTAGTTTTAGCTTCACCAGTATGTCCTGGGAAATATATAGTAATATTATCTGGAGATGTAGGTGCAGTTGAAAATGCTGTTAAAGTAGGGAAAAGTATTGGAGGCAGTTATCTTATAAGTGATTATTTAATAGCAAATGTTCATGAAAATGTATTCCCGGCTATTACAGGAACAATTGATATTGGAAAAATTGATTCGATAGGAATTGTTGAAACTATATCGGCAGTAGCATCTGTAATTGCGGGAGATGTAGCATTGAAAGCTGCTAATATAGAACTTTTAGAAATAAGAATTGCAAAAGGACTTTGCGGAAAAGGATACATGTTAATGACTGGAGAAGTGTCCGCTGTAAAATCTGCAGTCGAAGCTTGCGAAAGCAGACTTATTGAAACTGGTGAAATTATAAGTACAGTTACAATACCATCACCAAGTAAGGAATTGATTTCAAGCTTGCTTTAGGAATAGGAGTGAATATAAAGTAAAGAGATATGCTTATCTATTTACTACTTTTTATATAAAGAGATAGTCTGTATTTACTTGGCTTAATAATGCGTTGCATAATCTTCATAAAGTTTATTAGACTATCCCATAAATGAATTTGTAATTTTCTACCATATCTCAATTTATTCGTTAGAAATTTGTTTTACTACCTACAATAAATGCACCTAATTTCTTATCTTTTGAGCTGATTGCTTACATTATAATGCAATCATCCTCTATATCCACAACTAAATAGTAGTATACAGCGATTAAAACAACTACTATTCCTTGCTTACCTTTATATTTGTCTATAAGCTTTTCGCTACTACCAGTTATTGATTAATTATTTTCATAGTAGGAATTCTCATTGTTAAATGAATCGTATATGATACTTCTTGGATAGTTATGCTTATGACTAGTCATAAATGTATTCACCTAAACAAGCGTATCTTTTAACAATAAGCCCTTATCAATAAATTAGTATCAATATTAGTATATGATTAAAAGGATGTTTTGATATATTAAAAAATTGTAGGTTTTATGCGTTTAAAGATTATATATAGTCATAATACTGAGAAACAATAATAAAATATTATCAGCATGCAATTTATAAGCGTTTTTAGAGGGGAGGAATTTTATGATTTATAATATTTTAATTGGAGGAGCAGCTGGGCTAGGAATGGAGACCATTTCCTCTATATTAGAGAAAGTTTTAAAAAGAAAAGGCTTTGAGATATTTACTATACAAGACTATATGTCAAGGGTAAGAGGCGGGCATAATTTTTTTCAAATACGCTTTGGAAATGAGCAAATAAATTCCCATTGGGATGATATTGATGGAATAATCGCTTTAGACAAAGAAACAATAGATCTTCACATCGGCAGATTAAAGGAAGATGGGTTTATAATTGCTGATAAGCAAATTAAGCTTGAGGATAAAAGATTCTTTGGTCTTACTCTTAAAGCTTTAGCTAAAAGCATTGGAAATCCAAAAGTATATGGTAGCATAGCTTTGGGAGCTTTTGTAAAGTTATTCAATTTGGATTTAAGTGGCGTTAAGGAAGTATTAACAGAAAAGTTCAAAGAGGAAATCGCCAACAAAAATTTCAATGCATTTGAACAAGGATACAAGCTAGTTGCACCAAAGTATCAAATTCAACCTAAGAACAATGATGAGAGTATTTTAATTGGAGGAAATGATGCGATTGCTCTTGGGGCTATTGCAGCAGGATGTAAGTTTTATTCTGCTTATCCAATGACACCATCTACAAGTATAATGAATTATCTTGCTTCAAAGATGAATGAATCAGAAATTGTAGTTGAACAGGCTGAAGATGAAATTGCTTCAATAAATATGGCTATTGGAGCCTCCTATGCAGGTGTTAGAGCAATGACAGGATCGTCTGGAGGGGGATTCGCACTAATGGTAGAGGCGGTAGGATTATCCGGAATGCTTGAGGTGCCTCTTGTAATAGCAGAAATACAAAGGCCTGGGCCTACTACAGGTTTGCCAACAAGAACAGAGCAAGCAGATTTGAAATTTGTTATAGCCTCATCACCAGGGGAAATACCCAAAATGGTAATAGCATTAAGGGAACCAGAAGATGCATTTTATCAAACTATAAGAGCATTCAATATTGCTGATAAGTATCAAATACCAGTTATTTTACTTGGGGATCAGTTTTTAGCTGATAGTATAAGAACTGTAAAGCCTTTTAATTTCGATAAGATTAAAGTAGAAAGGTATTTAAAAGATGATGAATATATAAATGCTAAAGATTATAAGCGTTATGAATTAACAAAGACAGGTGTTTCGCCACGTATAACACCAGGCAAAATACCAGGATTAACAGTATTAGTAGATAGTGATGAACATGATGAATATGGACATATTACTGAATCAGGTGAAGTAAGAAATAAGATGAATGAGAAGAGACTAAGGAAAATGGAGTATTTAAAAGAAGAACTTTTGGAACCTGAATTCATCGGTGAAGAAAATGCAGATACTTTACTTTTAGCATGGGGATCATTATATAGTCCGGTTAAGGAAGCTATAAAACTTCTTAATGAACGTTCAGGAAATAATAATAAATACTGCTCATTAGTATTTGGAGATGTGTGGCCTTTACCTGAGAAAGATCTTAGGAAGTATGCAAAAAAAGTAAAAAATATAATAAACATAGAGCAAAATGCGACAGGACAACTAGCGGGGCTTATTAGAGAATATACAGGTATTGAATGTGATAGCAGTATCTTAAAATATGATGGAAGACCTATTTCATCTCAAGAAATATACAGTAAGTTAATTGGAGGTGAGCAATAATGAATGATGAAATATTTCTAACAGCAGAAACAGCTTGGTGTCCAGGATGTGGAGATCATAATATTCTTGATGCTCTAAAGCAAGCACTTATAGATTTGGGAAAGGCTCCACACGAAGTGCTTATTGTTGGTGGAATAGGTCAAGCTGCTAAAACACCTCAATATATAAATACTAATGGATTTTGTGGCCTTCATGGAAGATCATTACCACCTGCAGTTGCAGCAAAGATTGTAAATAAAAGATTAACTGTAATAGTAAATACAGGAGAAGGGGATTCTTATGGAGAAGGAGGAAATCACTTTATTCATAATATTAGGCGTAATGTAGATATAACACATTTTGTTCACGATAACCAAATATATGGGTTAACAAAAGGACAAGCATCACCTACAACTGACATCGGACATGTAACAGATGTTCAGCCAAATGGGTCAAACAACATTCCTATGAATCCAGTAGCACTTGCAATAACGCTTGGTGCTGGTTTTGTTGCTAGAGCATTTAGTGGAGATAAAGAGCATTTGAAGAAAGTTATGATTGAAGCTATTAATCATAAAGGCTACTCTCTTGTTGATATCTTACAGCCATGTGTGTCATTTAATAAAGTTAATACATTCCAATGGTATAATAAAAGAGTTTATAAACTTGGAAAAGAATACGATCCAAGCAATAAATTGAAGGCTATTGAAAAATCAATGGAATGGGGCGACAAGATTCCTTTGGGAATTTTATATAAAGAAGAGAAGTCCACTTTTCATGATAAAGTTAGCTTTTTAAAAAATGGAGAATCACTTGTTGAAAGTAAAGTTAAAATAGATAAGGTCAAGGAATTTATGAAAGATTTCCTATAAAAATAGCATAGAAAAAAATTAATGATCAAAAGTAATTACATTTTAGTAGCCAAGGCCTGATTTTTATTAAATCGGGCCTTTTAAATGCGAATAATTGTTATAAAGCTTATATATTTTCTTAAACAGATAATTTCTAATGAAATCTTAGTTTGTATTTTAATAAATGTTATATTTTTATATTGCATTTATCGAAATAGATATAAATGAAAGTATATTATGAAGATTTTAAATAAAAACTTATAAAGTAAGATATGCTATAATTATGATAATAAAAATTAAGGAAAAATGTGGAGGGAAGCAAAATGAATACAGATACATTAAGAAAGTATGCAGAGCTTGTTGTTAAGAAAGGGATCAACTTACAAGATAAGCAACAATTGCTTATAAATTCACCAATAGAATGTGCAGAGTTTGCTAGACTGATAGCAGAAGAAGCTTATGAAGCTGGTGCTATTAATGTTATAGTTGATTACAATGATGAAGAGCTTGCCTTGATAAAATATAATAAAGCTCCTATGGAGAGTTTTGAAAGGGAGCCAAAACATGCTGTATTATCAAGAGAGCAACTTATAAAGGAGAAAACTGCGTTTATAAGTATTTCTGCTAGAGATCCAGAGCTATTAAGCGGAGTAGATCCTAATAAGATTTCCGCTTTAGCAAAAACAGCAAATAGAGCTATGAAAGATGTTAGTGCTGCCATGATGAGTAATGAAGTTCAATGGTGTGTTGTTTCAATACCTACAAAGGGATGGGCGAGAAAAGTATTCCCTGATTTATCAGAAGCAGATGCAGTAGAAAATCTTTGGGACTCAATTTTTAGCATAGTAAGAGCTGATAAGGAATCACCTATTGAAGCGTGGAATGAACATTTAGAAAAATTAAAAAATAGAAAAGATTATTTAAATGAAAAGAATTTTAAATATCTTTATTATAAATCAGAAGGCACAGACCTAACTGTAGAACTTCCAGAAGGACATCTATGGTTAAGCGGTGAAGAGGATTCTAAAGATGGTATTAACTTTGTTGCTAATATACCGACAGAAGAAGTATTCACCCTTCCAAAGAGAGATGGAGTAAACGGCTATGTTACTAGTAAAAAGCCATTGAACTATGGAGGAAATTTAATTGATAACTTTAAGTTGACATTGAAAGATGGTAAGATAGTTGACTTTACTGCAGAAAAGGGAGAAGAAATATTAAAAGGATTACTAGATACAGATGAAGGTGCTAGATATTTAGGAGAAGTTGCGTTAGTTGGTTATAACTCACCTATATCAAATTCAGGACTAATTTTCTTTAATACATTATTTGATGAAAATGCATCATGTCATTTTGCTTTTGGAAAAGCATATCCAACTTGCCTAAAAGATGGTGACAATATGTCGGAAGAAGAACTAATAAAAAATGGAGCTAATGATTCGTTAACTCATGTAGATTTTATGGTAGGATCAGAGGAACTTGAAATAATAGGTGAAACCGCTAATGGAGAAAAGATTCCAGTATTTAAAAATGGTGATTGGGTGATATAATTGTGTTATCTATACAGATTGTCGAGTAAAAACTTGATGAGAGATTAATCTATATAAATGAAGATAGACATTTGTTTAAGTTGTTAAGTGTTCCGAATTTGGTTATCTATTGAAAAAATCAAAATTGTTAAATTTGAATCTAATAATTAAAAAAGGCTGTTAAATATCAAAATTTACTAGATATTTAACAGTCTTTTTAATTATTAATGATTTTATATTAATTTATAAAAGTTGCTATTTATACAAAATGGGCATAAAAAAATACCATTGACTTTCCATATAGCCGATGATAGAATTAATTGTTAGAAAGATATTCTGTTTATCTATATATAATAATCATAACATATTTAAAAAGATAAGTCAATACTTAAAAATAAAAAAGTTTGGATGGTGTTATTTATGAAAAATTATCTTATGTCTATTTCTGATTCTATAATAAGTAAACAAACTTTTGAAGATATTCTTCAGTGTAATGAGGAGACATTGGAATATGGATTAAAGCTTAGTGAAGAAAATGTTAAAGAGATAGTTGAGATAAGAAGCGAAGCTTTAAGTAAGAATGGCAGAGTTGAATTTGGCGGAGGGATAATAAAGCAAATAATATCAACCTTTTGCGATTCGCCATATATTTCTCAATACAATTATATTGAAACTATAGAGGAGCTTATAGAAACATTTTATTATTATAAAAATGAAACTATGGAAGAAATAGGTGACATTGAATTAATTAATTTAATGAAAGATTATTTCGATAATGAATGCCAAGGATCTTTAGAGCTACTTAGATATAAGTATTTGGATACTATAGCTCATAATATTAAATATGGGGTTTCTGATTATTTAAATGTGGATGGAGATGAAGAGTTATAATGGATAATTATATTGCTAACAGAAATGATACCATTGAAAATTTATTAAGTAAGGAACATTATTTTCAATCTTTACTACAAATACTCCATTCGAATAATATACTAAATAATAAAGAACTAGAAAACATTCAAGTTCAAATATTAGATATTTTAAGAGAAACCGTAAATTATTATACAAAAGCTGAAAGCTATTCGGTAAGAGTTGAAGTTGCAGAGCAAATAATGTTATCAATTTATTATACTATGGGGAGCTTTCTAAAAGGCAAAATATCAATAAAGGAACGGATTATATTAATAAAAGAAAATACAATGAAATATTTATTTTCTGAAGGGGAAAAAGTTTTAAAGATTAAAATAGAAGAAAGTAAAGAACTATTAAAGAACGTGCAAAAAAATAAATTAAAAACAAGTAATTATGCTTATATAGATACTATAGATTACGGGATTCCATTATTTTTTATGGAATATGATAGTAGATTTGCGGCTCATGAAACGCAGGGATCTATAGATTATCCATTAGCTATAGATGAGATGGATTTAGTAGGAATAGAATATATAAACGAATATTTAAAAAAAATAGACTTTGAAAATCAATTTTGTTCCCACTTTGATAGCTATGAAATTGAAAATTTGCTTAAAAGTTTTGATAAAAATTCAGATCATATATTAATAAATATCTTTGAATTGGTTCTGACTAATTATTTAGGATGTATGCTATTAGGGAAAGGAGGAATAACTCTAGATATAACAGATATTGAAAGACGTTATCTTAAAAATAAATTAGGAAAACTGAAAGAAGTGGAATTTAATGAAGTAATATCTAGGATAGTTAAAGATATTTTCAAGGAGTTTACTATAAATGATATAAATTTTATTAATTATATAAATAAAACTACTTACAAGATTATGCCAAATATTAAGAAGAATATTGAAATTAATAAATTGGAAAATACATTTATCACATTTAAAAATGCAAATGAAAATTTAATTAGATATGAAGATGGAGAAAGTTTAGATAACAGCAGATTTAAGGATATAACTGAAGAAATCAGAGATTGTGATAAAGTAGAGAATAAGATACAAATTATAAAGGAGGAAATTCACAGTCTTAGGGATTTAGTAGATGTTCTTGGTTCTGATTGTATATTCGATAATGAGTTTATTGAGATATTCAGGGTCTTAGATGATTTCGAAATATCATTATTACTTAAGTATATTCCTAATGGTTCAGTTACGGCTGTAGAGTATGGAACTGAAAGTGAGAAGGAGTGGCATGAAAAGCTTAAGGAATATCTTGATATGATTAATGAAGAGAAAAAAAGTAAAATAATTACCGAATCCGTGAATATTATATTGTAATACTAGTCTAGGTATATATAGGCAGCGAGCTATGTCTCAGGTTTATATTATGAAATATATCCCAACTAAAAATAAGAATTACATATAATATGATTATTATTTGGAGCTATTGCTGATAAAAATAATGTGGATTATTATGTTATTATAAATATATTTCTGTTAGATTAAAATATTAAGTATAAGGAGTAGAGAAAGATATGAGATTAATAATGAATGCAGATGATTTTGGTATTTCAAAAGCAATTAATCTAGGTATAATTGAAGGATTTAAAAATGGAATAGTAACATCTACCACATTAATGTGTAATATGGAGACAACGGAACATGCAGTTAATTTGGCAAAAGAAAATTCTAAATTAGGTGTAGGAATTCACTTGGTCCTTACCGCAGGCAGGCCTTTATCAAAGAACGTGAAAACATTAGTTGATAGTGAAGGGAATTTTTTGAAATATGATAAGATGGTTGAGTCAGCGTGTATTGAAGATATACGAAGGGAATTTAGAAAACAATTTGAAAAGTTTTTATCTTTTGGGATAGTTCCAACACATATAGATACACATCATCATGTACATTCTATTGAGAGTGTTTTTGAGGTAGTTGCTGAGTTAGCAAAGGAGCATAATATACCAATTAGACATATTAAGGCGATTGGAGAAGAAAAGTATGAAAATATTAAAACAACAACTGAGTTTGTTGATAGTTTCTATAATCTTTCTATGATTGAACCCCAGATGTTAATAAACCTTTTGGATGATAATATGAATGTAGATTCTTTAGAAATTATGTGTCATCCAGGATATCTTGATTCTAAGATTCTTAGTAGTAGTTCATATGCATATCCAAGAGTAAAGGAATTAGAAACATTAACTAATAAAGAAGTAATACAGTTTATTAATGAAAAAAACATTGAATTAATAAATTTTAAAGATATATAACTAAAAATTATTGTTATATATAAAGCAAAACATTTAAAGGTGCCAATTACTGGGAAATAGTAGTTAGGGCTTTTCATAAAGATATTGTTAGAATATTGATAAATAGTATTTTACAATTGCGGTGCTCTATATTTAATAAAAACACAACTGTACTAGTACAGTTGTGTTTTTATATTATTGAATAGAATATTATATTGAGTTACGATATAGAAAACAGATCTGTTAGAATTTTATGAAAATAAGAGAAAATACAATTTTTATATAAAGAATAGAAGAGGAAATTTCTTATAAGAGTATCTAAATAAATTGCTTAAAGAATAAAAAATAAGTATAGCCAATATAAACAAATGCTTAAATTATTAAATCAAAATTTAAAAATGATTATGCTTATATTTTATAATATATAGGAGGATATCTGATGGAAAAAGGAATTAAAATAGTAACAATTGGCGGGGGATCGAGCTATACTCCAGAATTAGTGGAAGGGTTTATAAAAAGGTATAATGAACTTCCGGTAAGGGAATTATGGCTAGTTGATATTGAAAGCGGAAAAGAAAAATTAGATATTGTAGGGAAATTAGCTAAAAGAATGGTTAAAAAAGCTGGTGTACCTATGGAAATTCATTTGACTTTAGACAGGAGAGAAGCATTGAAGGATGCAGACTTTGTAACTACACAATTAAGAGTTGGTCTGTTAGATGCTAGGATTCAGGATGAAAGAATACCATTAAGCCATGGCGTAATAGGACAAGAAACAAATGGTGCAGGAGGTATGTTTAAAGCATTAAGAACAATACCTGTGATTTTAGATATAGATAAGGATATGTCAGAGCTATGTCCAAATGCATGGCTTATAAATTTTACAAATCCTGCAGGAATGGTAACAGAGGCTCTTCTTAGGTATGGAAATAATAAAAAAGTTATTGGATTATGTAATGTTCCAATTGGTATGGAAAAAGCAGTAGCGGACATGCTTGAAGTAGATCATAACAGAATTACTATGGATTTCATGGGATTGAATCATATGGTATTTGGTAGAGAAATTTATTTAGATGGTGAAAAAATTACTGATAAAGTAGTAGACTCACTAGCAGAAGGTAAACTGGGATCAATTGTAAAAAATATTCAAGATTTGGAGTGGAATCCAGAATTTATTAAAGCTCTTAGAATGATGCCATGCCCTTATCATAGGTATTACTTTCAAACAGCAGATATGCTTGAAGAAGAATTAAAAGAATTTTCTAAGGGAGAAACTAGAGCAGAAGTAGTTAAGAGATTAGAAAATGATTTGTTTGAACTATACAAAGATGAAAATTTAGATATTAAGCCACCGCAATTAGAAAAAAGAGGTGGAGCATATTATTCAGATGCAGCTTGCAGATTAATTAACTCTATTTATAACAACAAGGGAGATATTCAACCAGTTAATACTAAAAATAATGGGGCTATTGAAGGAATAGAGAATGACTCAGCAGTTGAAATTTCATGTATTATAACTAAGGATGGACCTAAACCTATTGCTATGGGGAAATTACCAGTAAGTGTAAATGGATTGGTTCAAACAATAAAATCATTTGAACGTCTAGTGGTTGAAGCAGCAGTTGAAGGGGATTACCATAAAGCACTTCTTGCATTAACTATTAATCCATTAATTCCATCAGAGAAAATGGCAAAAATATTATTGGATGAATTACTAGAGGCACATAAAGATTATTTACCACAATTTGCTTAATATAATAAAAGATTTAAGGGAGAGAATATAACCATTAGATCTTTTATTATTGTATTTGTGATAATTTTAATATTTCATCATAAATAATATTTAATGCTAATTTCAAATCAGCAGAATTAATTCTAGCAATACTAAGTCTTAGACTATTGTCAAAATTCTCTGTATTATAGTATGATGCTGAATTATGGGCTAGAAAGATATTTTTGCTTTTTAAGTTGTCTAATAATTTATTACAGCTGATATGAGGAGCTAATCTTATAGTAGAATAATAACCAGAACTTCCGCCAAGTATCTTAACTAAATTTGAGTCCCAAGTAGAAGTTATTTTCCTAAATAATTTTAAAGTGTCCTTTAAATTGTTGGAAAGAATAGTTACATGCTTATTATATATAGAGCTTTTTATATATGATTCAAGTGTTGCTTGAGACACCAATGATGGCATGTAATATGAAAAATAATATGAGTATCTCATCCATTCCCTAAAGCCATTAATTAAATCATCAGGAATTATAGCTACACCAATTCGTATATAAGGTATTGTCTTTGAAAAGCTTCTAAGGTATATACAATTCCTAAAATCCGAGTAATAGTAAAGAGGTGAATATCTTGACAAGGTGCTTAAATCTGAAAAATAATCATCTTCGATAATATATACATTGTAAGTATGGGCAAGCTTCATTATTGCTTTTCTTTGATTTAATGAATAATAAGTGCCTAAAGGGTTATGATTTCTAGGAATCGTATAAAAGAATTTAATATTTTGGGTTTTAAATATTTCTTCAAGTTTATATAAATTAATTCCATTCTCATCTCTTTTTATAGTTTTAACTTTCATATTCTCATACTTTAAAAAGTTTATATAATAAGTATAAGATGGATCCTCGATAAGTATAGTATCATTGCCGTTTGGAAATTCCATCTTTGAAAAAAGAGTTAATACTTGTAGAATACCTTGAGATAGAATTAAATTTTTGCTTTTAGAATATATATCATCCTTCATAAGTAAATCAGTTAACAGTTCACGTAGAGAAGGAAGTCCTTCTAAATCCATATTTAGAGACATGTTGCCATGGAGCTCTAAGGCTGAGTTTAGACAATGCTGAATGTCCTTTATTGGGATATTGCTAACTAAAGAGTTACCAGTCGATAGGTCATAAATATTAGTTTGATTTGTATTAAATCGTACAAGGTTATCAGCAACGTAAAATCCACTCTGAGGTGAAGAGTAAACTATATGTTCATTGCATAGGTTATCGTAGGCTTTAATCACAGTTCCTTTACTGCATTTGTATTCTTTGCAGAGGGATGTAATTGATGGTAGTTTAGCACCTTGAGGCATTTGATCAAGTATTATTTTTTGTTTTATATCACATGAAATTTGTTCGTATATCTTCAACAATTTAATCCCCCCCTTAAATTTTTATAAAATTAGTTTAACATATATAAAAAATTTTATAAATAATCTCTAAATGACTATTCGAAAGCATAATATATAATTTCTATTTGAAAATATTACATGATAAGTTCACTTAAAAATAATTTGAGTACTTATAGGACGAAAAATAATGTGATGTTGTATTTAATGTTAATAATTATATATATTAATACATTTATTTGTATTAAGTTTAAAAATTCGATATTTTAATGAAAGAGTATGTTATAATTTTCTTGTTAAAATGGAGCATATTTAAATAAAATATTGAAGTTGGAAATGAGATAAGGTAGACAATATATAGTAAAAAGTAATCGGTAAATTATATATAGTTAATAAGTAGGATGATTTGTTTAAAAATAAACTATTTAGTATTAGTAGCTTAGGAGAAAACAATGGAGAAGAATTCAGTTAGATATACTAGAGTTATAAAAACGATAAGAAAAAGATATATATTAGCATTGTGCATAATTATTTTTGCATTATTACTAAGCCAAATAATAGTGCAATATAATATAAATAATGAAATGAGCTATTCTAGAATAATAAATATTGCAGGAAGGCAAAGAATGCTTAGTCAAAAGATTTCAAAAGATGTATATGCTATTTATTTATCAGAAAATAAGGAAACGGAAGATTTATATATAGATGAATTAGCTTCAGCTTTAGAAATATGGGAAAAATCTAATACTGATTTGCAAAGAGGGAATATTGAAGAGGGGATTTCGAAAATAAGCAATAAAAAAATTGAAGATATGTTTTTAGCTATAAAGAAACCACACGAGGCAATGATTAATAGTTCTCATGAGATTATAGATATGGTAAAGGGCAGTAATTATAACAAAAGTGAATTTTCAAGTAAAATGCAAATAATCCAGGATAATGAAAAGGTGTTTCTTAAAGGAATGGATGATATAGTTTTTCAGTATGACTTAGATGCCAAAGAAAAAATTTTAATGATAAAGAATATTGAAATTATTTTATTAGCTATAACATTGATACTAATATTATTCGAAATTTTATTCATATTTGCTCCGGCAGAAAAGAGCATAATTAAGGCTTTTAGAGATATTAATGAAAGCCGAAAGAATTTTTATAAACTATTTGAAGTAGCGCCTGGGGCGATGTTTTTGGTAGATTATGATACAGAAGATGTAATCCTTATAAATAAGCAGGGGAAGGATTTTAAAAGCAAGTTATTTGGAAAGGATAAAAAATTAAATATAAGAAATATTACATTTTCCAAAGTTGAAAATAATGATGAGTTGATTAAAAAAATAAAACTTAATGAAAGACTTGAAAATCAGGAGATGGTTATTACAACTGAAGCAGAAAAAAATATAGCAATGCTTATATCATCTATTAAATTATATTTTGGTAAGAAAAGTACCATATTATTGGCAATTGCTGATGTAACAAATCAGAAGAAAGAAAAAGAAAATTTAAAAAAACTAGCCAACATTGATGAACTTACTGGGATTTTTAATAGAAGATACGGATTGAGTATCCTTGAAGATAATTATATGAAAGCGAAAATTGAGGGTGGAGATTTTTCTATATGTTTTATTGACATTGATGGTCTAAAGTTAGTAAACGATAAATTTGGGCATGATGAAGGTGATTGGTACATAAAAACAGTTGCCAATTGTATTAAAGAAAACATAGGAGAAAATAATTCTGTATTTAGACATGGTGGAGATGAATTTATTGTTATTTTTCCTAAAATAGATAGTGGACAAGTAAACGAAATTATTGATAAAATACAAAAAAGATTAAAAATAATAGAAGATTCAGAAGGTAAAACATATAAACTAGAAATAAGTTTTGGATTAACTAGTTATAAGCTGAATGAAGCAGATAATTTAGAAGAGCTGTTAAAGAAAGCTGATTATAAAATGTATGAAAATAAAAAATTAAAAAAAGTTTCTAGGTAATGAAATATATGCCTCTTATAATCTCAATGAGGGAGGTATATATTTCATTATAAATCTGGAACACGTGTGCAAAAAGCGTTATTTAGTTAAGATACATATGAAAGGCAAGCTACATGCAAAAGTGAAGATTATATAATGAATAAGAATTTAAGCATGGTAGGAGAAAGTAAAAATGATAAAATATTTACAATCTAAAACTCTTAAAATGGCATTATCAGCTACAATAGCAATTATTATATCAAATTATGTTGGTTTACAATTTGGAGTGACTTCAGGAATTATTGCAATCCTAAGTATTCAAGATACAAAAAAAGAATCTTTATTAGTTGCAGGGAGAAGAATAATTGCTTCTGCATTAGCCATTCTTTTGTCGTTTATGCTATATTTATTACTTGGAAATAACCCAATCATATTCGGATTATTTTTAATTATATTTATACAAACAACAATAATTTTAAAAATAGAGGAAGGAATGGTAGTTGGATCTGTATTATCAACACATTTACTTACAAGCACAAATATAAATATTTCATGGATTATAAACGAAGCACAATTAACTGTAATAGGAATTGGAGTAGCAATGATGTTTAATTTATATACCGCATCATTGGAAGAACAATTTGAAAAAAACAAAGAAAGAATAGAAGATTATTATAGAGCTATATTATCAGATATGGCAGTAAGCCTTGTTACTCAAGCTGTACCAATTTATGAAAAGCAAATATCAGTGAGCGTTGAGGAATTAATTAATAAGTCTAAATTTATGGCGCAGATAATAAATAATAACCATTTATTTAAAAAAAATGATTATTATTTGAGTTATATAGAGATGAGAATAATACAGCTAGATACAATGAAAAGAATGAAGAGGCATTTCTCGAGATTTTATATGACTTATGATCAAACTAGAATATTATCAGAATTTACAAATGAAGTTGCAATGAATCTTAAGGAAGATAATGATTGTGTAGAGCTTATAGATAAACTAAATTTGCTTAGGAAAGATTATGAAAAAATGGATTTGCCTAAAAATCGAAACGAATTTGAAAATAGAGCGTTATTATTTCAGTTTTTGAATGATTTAGAAGATTTCCTAGTTATTAAGAAAGAATTCAAGGAATCTTTTCAAAATAAGTAGAAATTATAAATATAACTTACTAAAATTAGTTTTAATGCCATTAATGGTAAAAATATTGGTATAAATATTGAAATTTATCAAAAATAAGTGTAAAATTATGCATATCATATGCATTGATAATAGCACACTTGCCGAAAGGTAGGGCCGCAAAGCTATGGGTCTAAAGAAATTCATTTTCAATGATTGCCAGGTTGCCAAAATGTAGTTATATAAACATTAGTCATTTGTTTATTTTTGGTGCCTATTAATAATTAATAGGTACCTTTTTATTTTGATACAAAATCATTGAAATATGTGTATATGGTAACAATTTAAATAAAGAAAGGTTAGGTGTAGTAAATGAAAAAGTATCAACTGTCTTTGGACAAAGCAAAAAAGGAGATTAATATAAGGATATGGGGAATGTTTGAACCAAACGATGCTAATAGTTTTGTTGAAGATTTTAGAAAAGAACTATCTCCTATACAAACTTCAGAATATGTATTGAATTTTGACGCAAGAGAGTTAAACGTTTCAAGACAAGAGATGTTACCAATGTTAGAAGGATGTTTTCAAATGTACAAGGCTTGCAAGTTTGTAAAGGTTATAGCAAATGTTGGTAGCAATATTACTTTAAAGATGCAATTATCAAGAATAAGTAGGAACACTGGATTGGTAATTGAAATAATTTAAAATGATACATAATTTATAATATTAAATTGAATTACATTAGCTAGGAGATTATTATGGGAATAAGACTAAGTTGTATTGATGTTTGTCATGCATCAGAAGTTGTTTCAAATGATATTTATTTAAAACATTTTGAAAAACAAGATAAAGATGTAGAACATTTATTAGTAGATATAATCGGTAGAGATAAACGATTTATGTTTAATGAACAGGAGACAACTTTATCTCTAGCAGTAAAAGTAGCAAAATCAGTATTAGATAAGGCTAACTTGACAGGTAGTGATATAGATGTACTAGTTTATTCATCTATATTATCGGAATATGTAGCACCAGCAACATCTATTTTAATACATAAGGAATTAAATGCAGGAAGAAATGTAATGTGTTTTGATATGAATGCTAATTGTGCTGGCATGACTGTTGCATTAGAGAATATGTCAAATTATTTAGAATCGTCGAAGCGAGCTAAAAGAGCATTAATTATTGGTTGTGATGATGTTGATTCATTAGCTGACCCAAATAATGAGCTTTGCTATGGAAATTATGGACATGCTGCATGTGCAATAATTTTAGAAAAAGTTGAAGAAGAGTGTGGGATAGTTGATGCAGAATATTATATAAACACAGAGGAAAGTCATAACATTATGTATCCAAGTGAAGGATTCTCTAATTTTTTCAAATCAAAAGATGTAAGCGAACTTTATTTGAAATGGTTGCCATTTGATGGTGGGGCATGTGTTTATCCCGCAGCAGAGATTGCTAAAAAGATGCTGAAGAAAAATGGCTTAGAAAATGAAGATATTAAGATGTTTTGCTTTTCTCAGTTTGCGTTTATAAATATAAAAAATATAAGACAACTTTTAGATATAGGAGAAGATAAGAGTATCTATATAGGAAATAAATATGGATATACTGGAACTACTAGCCCTTTCATAGCATTGTATGAATCGATAAAGGAAGGTAAAGTTAAAAGAGGGGACTATGTAATTTTCTGGACTATTGGATCTGGTTCTCAGAGTATAGTTATGTTATATAAATATTAATATTAGAAAACGCACTTCATAAATATAACCTTCTGTAGTAAAATCTATAGAAGGTTATATTTATGAGTTTGATGCTATCATATGAAATGCAAGTAAATATACTTCGGATAAATATATATTAGAATATCACTAATTTAAGAATAAATACTTATAAAGAATTTAATGAAGTAGAAATATATATGTAGATAGTGTTAGAACTTAAAAAATACTATATTAATTAAAGAATAACAGGGGAGATGGTTTGATAATGTACGATTATCCACTATATAGGCCTCCAAGTGAAAGTAATAGTCTTATAATACAAGTAACTTTAGGGTGTTCTCATAATAAATGTAATTTTTGTAATATGTATAAATCTAAAAAATTTACAATAAAATCTTTGGAAGATATTAAAGCAGACGTAAATTACTTTAGAGAAATGTATTCTTATGTAGAAAAAATATTTTTGGCAGATGGTGATGCTTTAATCATTCCAACGGAAAAATTAAAAGAAATATTAACGCTTATAAGAAATACATTTTCTGAATGCAGGAGAGTAACGCTTTATGGGTCACCAAAATCAATATTAGGTAAAACTCATCAAGAGTTGAAAGAACTTAAAGATTTAGGTTTATATATGATATATATGGGCGTTGAAAGTGGAAGCGATGAGGTTTTAAACGATATAAATAAAGGAGTGAGTAGTAACGAGATAATTGATGCTGCTAGAATAGTTAAAAATGCTGATATCTTACTATCAGTAACAGTTATAGCTGGAGTTGGTGGCATTGAAAAGAGCGATATTCATGCAATCAAAACAGGCAAATTAATAAGCGATATGGCTCCAAATTATTTAGGCGTATTAACTCTTATGGTTGAAGAAGAAACGGATTTGTATAATAAAATATTAAGGAAAGAATTTAAACTTCTAAGTGATAGAGAAATATTAAATGAGATAGGGATATTAATACAACATATTAATGTCAATGAATCAGTTACATTTAGATGCAATCACGCATCAAATTATGTTTCTCTAAGAGGAAGTTTACCAGAAGATAAAGAAAAATTGCTTAATCAAATTAACTACTATTTAAAAACTAATCAAATAAAACAAGAGGAATATAGAAGATTGTAAGCAAACAATTGAAGTTAATAATCCAGCATTCGATGTTATTGGGATAAAATCTATTGATGGAGCAGGAGAGTTTAGGAGTGATACAGATGGTAGAATGCAGAACTTTAAGGCAGCGATTAAACAGTTAAAGGATATAGGGCATACTCAGTATATAAAAAATATAGATGAGAATGATATTAGAATAATTGGAGCTGTAGTGGTTGGAAGTCCAAAAGAACTAAAGGCAATCGAGAACAATCCTATTATAAAACATGCTGTCTTAGGTACTGTGGTTGATAAATATTAATTAAAGGGAAAAATTTAATTTTAGTAGTAATAGTGTAATAGTTGATTATAAAAGTAACTTTTGGTTCTAGACTGAAAGTTACTTTTTTATTCTATATGAATTCATATTGTAATGAAATCTGTGGACATTGTGTTCCTTGTGGGTGCAAGTTATGGAAAAGGCTGATTCACATTTTTAAGAATGTATATATTTTTCAAGCTAAGGTTAATATAGTAAATGATTTTATGAAATTAAAATATTAAGTATATTACAGGGAGAGCAAAGTATGAGCATGTTTAGAACAAAGTTAATTGATAATATTATAGGGCTTGTTGAAAAATGTTACTACATTATATTAATAGTTATATTGTTAATTGCATCCTTTAATATATTTTACAATTTAGGTGTCATTCCTATATATAGCTGGGATGAGGCACGACATGGTGTTAGCGCTTATGAGATGATAAAAAATAGCAATTATATAGTAAATACATATGCTTATAAAAATGATTATTGGAATTTGAAACCACCAATAAGCTTTTGGGCAATAGCTATGGGATATAAAATTGCAGGATTTAATGCTTTAGGACTAAGAGTATTTTCTGCATTTGCAGCAATAATAACTATAGTACTCGTAGCAATTTTTAGTTTCAATATATATGGGAGATTGACATCTCTGATTGCGACAATTGTTTTAACAACAACAATACCATTTATTACAGAGCATTGTGCAAGAACCGGAGATGCAGATGCCATATACGTTTTATTTTTTACAATATCAGTAATGTCTTTAATTTTAATTGAAAGGAGTACTAAATGGCTATATGTATTTGGATTATCATTTTCAGCAGCTTTTTTAACTAAAAGTTTCCATGCAGGTAATATCTTTTTTATAGGAATATTATATTTAATATTTAGTAAAAATTTATTTAAATTAACATTAAAGCAAATTCTGGCATTAGTATTAAGTGCATCTTTTCCGATTCTTATATGGGCAATCTTAAGATATTCCAATGATGGAATAGATTTTTTTAAGACTATGATAGAATTTGATTTGCTAGCAAGAACATCAAGACCTTTAGAAGGGCATATTGGCGGAAAGTGTTACTACATTGAACATTTGCAATGGTCATATTTTTACTGGAATCTTGTATTTGTAGGTGTTAGCATGGCATATTTAACTATAGCCCATAGATATATTACGGATAGGAAACTAATAAATTGTAATTTGATAATATGGCTGTCGATGATTATTCCGTTTATATTATATACTATTTCAAAAACGAAAATTTCATGGTATGTTTTACCGATATATCCTGCCGCAGCAATATGGATAGGATATGCATCAGGTTTTATATTAAAAGAGCGTAATAGAAATTTTGCTACACAAATAGTATTGGTTGCTATGATTATATTATCGATATATAAAAGTGAAGAAGTTATAGTAACTAGAATTTTAAATCCAAAAGAGGACTTGAGTCAAGAGCTTATTAAGGAAATCGGAAACTTGCCAGAATATTATGGAGAAAAAATATATGTAAATCATTTTGAGCAAAGCTATTGGCTGGATAGTGAGCTTTATGCAGATTTGACTCCGCTAGAAGGTGGTATAGAAGGATTTTTGAAAGATAATGAAGATAAAACATTATTGTTTATTAAAAAAGAAGATTTCGACTCACTTGGAAATGAAAAAGATAATTTAAAAGTTATACTTGAAAATGATGAGGCCTATATTTTTGCAAAATAATATAATTATGGTTTTTGTTGACGAAATTCATTACGAATTATACAATAGAAAAAGTGTTTTATTTAATATTATATATATAAAATTTAAAATTGAGTCAGGAGATGACTAGCATGAATGAATCAACGCAAAAGAATAAGGAAACTGTTATTCCTAAAGGTTTAAAAAAAGAAATAGGACTTATTGAAGCTATTACTATAGTTATAGGTGTAGTTATAGGGTCAGGAATTTTCTTTAAGGCGTCATCAGTATTTAAAAATGCAGGTACCCCAACTCTGGGAATAATGGCTTGGCTGATTGGTGGATGTATAACTATAGCTTCAGCTTTAACCGTTGCTGAAATTGCAGTAGCAATTCCTAAGACAGGTGGAGTTTTTGTTTATATTAAGGAATTATATAGTGAAAAATGGGCATTTTTATTTGGTTGGATGCAGACTTTAATCTATGTGCCAGGGGTGGCAGCTGCATTATCAATAGTTTTTGTTACTCAAGCAACGTATTTTATTCCAGATCTAACACCAATGATGCAGAAAATATTCGCTATATGCATTCTATTTTTTGTAATGGCTTTAAATGTTCTATCATCAAGACTTGGTGGGAAGGTTCAAGTAATTTCTACAATTGGTAAGCTTGTTCCAATAATTTTTATTGTTATATTTGGATTAATAAATGGTACAGCTCATGATTTCTCGACAACTGTATTTGCTTCAAATACATCAGGAGCAGCAGGATTCGGAGCTGCAATACTGGGGACTCTATGGGCTTACGACGGATGGATTAGCGTAGGAAATATGGCTGGGGAGCTTAAAAATCCAGAAAAAGATCTCCCAAAGTCAATAATAATGGGATTAATAGCAATAATAATAGTGTATATATTAATTAATGTAGCAATAATAAATATAATGCCAGTTAACGATGTAATACTTTCTTCCAAGCCAGCTTCAGATGCAGCGGTAATATTGTTTGGAAATATGGGAGCTGCCTTAATCGCAGTAGGCATAATGATTTCTATTTTTGGAGCGCTAAATGGATATCTAATGACAGGGGTTAGAATACCTTTTGCTATGGCTCAGGATAATCTTTTCCCTTTTCCTAAATTTTTTGGGAAAATCAATGAAAAATTTGAGACTCCTATAAATACATTTGCTTTTGAAGTATTACTAGCAAGTTTATATGTATTAAGTGGATCTTTTGACAAACTTACAAACTTGGCTGTGTTTGTAATGTGGATATTTTTTGTTATGTGCGTATGTGGGATTTTTATATTGAGACGTAAACATAAAGAATTAAAAACTTCATACAAAGTTCCTTTATATCCAATTGTTCCATTGATCGGAATAGTTGGTGGGCTGTACATATTAATAAGTACTTTTATAACAGATTCATTAAGTGCAATATATGGAATAGGAATAACTTTAATAGGTCTTCCAGTTTATTTTTATATAAGAAAAAAATATAAAAGAGATTAATATTATATTGCAATACAGACTAAGTAATTAAAATCAATCGCTTAGTCTGTATTTTTTATCCTTAATTATGTAAGAAACAATTATGGTTTTATTATTAAGCACCTTTAGTAATATTTTCATTAATGGTATTGGTCCATTTTCCACAGCGATCTCCAAAGCATCCTATTATTATACTATCATCTTCTATTCGTACAACTTCGCACCGATTAGAGCAGCCTTCACATTCAAAGCTAGTGGATATAAAACTAGAATCAGCAATATCAAAGCCTCTAAAGTTAGTAGCGCCGGTCTTGTCAACAGTTTCTTTAGCAATAATTGCGGCACCTATGGCGCCCATAACATTATAATGTTCAGGAATGTATACTTCACATCCTAAAGCTTTTTCAAAAGATGCCTTCATACCCTTGTTAGCTGCTACACCACCTTGAAAGAATATTTTAGGGCATATTTCTTTTCCTTTCCCAATATCATTGAGATAATTTCTAACAAGGGCTTCGCATAACCCGTTTATAATATCAGGCTCATTATAACCAAGCTGTTGTTTGTGTATCATATCAGACTCGGCAAAAACTGCACATCTTCCAGCTATTCTTAGTGGAGTTGTTGATTTTAAAGCATAATCTCCGAACTCTTCTATTGGAATTCCTAATCTTTCAGCTTGCCTATCAAGGAATGATCCAGTTCCAGCTGCACAGACATTGTTCATCGCAAAGTCTATAGCAACTCCATCTTTTAATATTATTATTTTTGAATCCTGTCCCCCTATTTCTAAAATTGTCTTAACATCGTTATCTATAGCGAGTGCAGCACATGCGTGAGCTGTTATCTCATTTTTTACTGCATCTGCTCCAAGGATAGAGGATGCGATTTGTCTTCCACTACCTGTAGTACCAACAGCTTTAATTTGTTCATCATCGTATTTCTCTTTCAAGATTTTAAACCCCTGTTGGATCGCATTTATTGGCTTTCCTTTTGTTCTTAAATATAGTTTATCTACGACATTCAGATTATTATCTAAAAGAACAATGTCAGTACTTACTGAGCCAACATCAACACCTAAATAATACATTTTTGCTTTCTCCTTTCCAATAGATCTAGGAATGCTTCTATTCTTGTAATATATCCTGTTTCACCCGTCATTTCGTCAACTACAAGAGTTAAAATAGGGAAATTCTTATCTTTAGATATGGAAGGAAGCACAGCTTTGCAAACAATTTCTGGCATACATCCCATAGGGAATATTTGTATGGCACCATCAAAGCCATCATGTGCCGCCATTACTGCTTCTCCAATGCATTCTCGTGCGTGTCCTCCAATATATAATGGAAGATATTCTTTAGAAGCTTTTCGTATGTCTAAAGAATTCATTCCAACAACTGACATAATAGAGTTTTTAGCCCACCAGCTTGGCGTAAGTTTTCTTTGGGTTGAAACTCCATATTCCATAAGTTTATCCTCAATAAAAAGGTTCGAAAATGGCTCTATTATTGTATAGATTTCTCCTATTATTGCTACTTTTATTGGATTCCTATCACTACATATCTCTAGGGAATCTAGTCTTTTATCATATTTGTTTAGTATTTTTATCATATCATTAGGACTATTACTATTTTCGGCATCAATTTTACAATTGCTTAAGAGTTTTTTACATTCATTTTTATTTTTTTCATACCCTGCTAAGTAATGTGCTTTTGCCTCTATTTTATCTATTAGATTTAAAACTTTAAATCCTATGCGTAATGCATTTAGCTTTTGCGGCATATTTTTATTGCTGCTAGATGAGATGGAAGATATCCTATTTAGAAATTCTTTTGGGCCTATTTCTGACGGTTTATCTAATACAATAAAATTTAAATTATGTCCTAATTTTTTTAGAGTGTTTATTTGGAGTTCGCAATATTCTCCATATCTGCAAGGTCCGCAGCTTCCAGTAATTATTATTGTATCTGCGCCTTGTTCGATTCCCTGTATGTAATTTCCCATCATAAGTTTAAATGGGAGGCACATATCATCTGGAGAATACATAGATCCTATTTCTAATGATTTTTTACTGTTGAATTCCGGAATTATATAGTCTATACCAAGAGTATCAAACACTGCTTTAGTAACCAGATATGTATTTCCTAAATGAGGCGTCATAATTTTCATAACATTACTTCCTTTCTAACATGTCGACAAAGGCTTCTATTCTTGTGTCAAATCCAGATTCTCCAGTATGTTCATCGACTTTTAATACTAAGAAAGGAAAATCTTTCACTTTTTGTTTTATAAGATCTATAACAACAGAATCAATACCACAAGCAAACGAAGATATGTATACTATACCGTTAATTTTTTTATTTTCTGCTAAGTATGTAGATGCCCCATAAGCATTTTTTGCAAATGTCCAGAAAGGTCTTTTAAATAATTCAGTTGTTTTGTCAGCAATAGAGGCTTCGTCTATAAATTCTTCCGTTATGATACCAACACCTAATTTATTTAATTTTTTCACTAAGTTCATATTCACAAATTTATCATAAATATTGTAAGGATGGCCAATTAGAGCTATATTTAATTTATATCCATCGCTTTTAATTCCTATTTCATATTCATCTTGTGCTATTAAAGCTTTATCATAAGCATCCCGAATTCTTTTTTTGTTTGTTGTTATTAGGCTTCCAGTTGAAACTATCCATTTATATAATTTTTCTTTTGACGTTGCATAAATAGGAACCATAGTAACTTTTGGCATATTGGGAATGCTATTTATGATCATTTCAGGTAAGCCGCAAAATTTTGGACAGATAAATTCATGTTCACTTAATTGCATAATTCTAGGGATAACCATTAAATCACATTTATCTTTTATTGCATTTACATGACCGTGAAAAATTTTAATAGGCAAACATGCTTCATTTACACAATTCTTTACACCTTCATCTAATATTGTTTTGTTTGTATCTGGTGATCTAACAATATCTGCACCAAGTTCAGAAAAGAACTTCTCAAGGAAAGCAGAATATTTGTAATTTAATAATCCATTGGGAATTCCAACCTTCATATACATTTCACTCCTATAAAATTCATGCTCATTATTATATTTTTTTCAAAATTACTAGAATTATTCATAAAAATTGGATTAATTTATATTTTACTTTAAAGTTTTACATTAAATTATTAAAATACCATTTTATCTAATATTAAAAACAAGAAAGTACTTTTAGATATATCTATATAAATTGTTGTAGATGGTATTTTTTTATAGTATACTTACTTGGAAATTTATATATTTAAGGGATCTATAATAACTTTTGAGTTCTTGACCTCTTAAGTTCATATTTTAAGATCTATGTACAAGGAAGGAAATGACATAAATATGAAAAATAAATCACATATAATTCCATACTTTACTGCTATAATAACTAATTTTATTTTTGGATTAAGCTTCTTATTTTCGAAGCAAGCATTAAGTGTAGCTACGCCAATAGAATTACTTTCGTTTAGATTCTTAGCAGCTTTGCTAATAATGACAATTTTGATATTTTTAAAAGTAATAAAGGTAAATTATAAAAATAAGCCTATGAAATGGCTTATTATTTTGGCTGTTATAGAGCCTATAGTTTACTTTATATTTGAAACCTATGGAATTAAGAAAACATCTTCGTCTTTAGGCGGACTTATGATTGCTCTTATACCAATAGTTGTGACAGTTTTAGCTGTGTATCTATTAAAAGAAAAACCATCTCCTAAGCAAATCGTAAGTATAATACTTTCGGTATCTGGAGTAATACTGATAATTCTTATGGAAAATTCTAATGATTCAGGAGGGAGTACTCTATTAGGAATTATCCTTCTAGGAGGAGCTGTATTTTCAGCTGCATTATTTAATATAATAGCAAGAAAAATATCACGACAATTTACAGCGATTGAAGTAACATACTTTATGATGCTTATTGGAGCTATATTTTTTAATATTGTTTCAATTACTAATCACGTGATAAATGCAAATTTATCAGAATATTTTATACCATTAAGAAGTATAAACTTTATGGTATCTATATTATATCTTGGAATATTATCTTCAGTTGTAGCATATTTTCTGGCTAATTATACGCTTTCTAAAATGGAAGCTTCTAGATCAGCTGTATTTGCCAATATATCAACTATAGTATCTATCGCAGCTGGTGTGCTCGTATTACATGAAAACTTCCAATTATACCATGTAATAGGATCAGTGATGATTCTAGTGGGTGTATGGGGAACAAATTATTATCAAAAAAAGCTTAATTCAGAAGAGTTTACACCAACTGTTGGTTCTTTTGAACAATAAGCTATATGAATGTATTAGTCTTCTTTCTAATGGATTAAAGTTAAAATTTTCAAATTCTTCTTTAATTATGTAAAATATTCTGGTAATATTTACTATAGAGGGGGATGAGAAAGTTGGATAATTTTAAGGTGAAATTAGTTACTTTCGTACTTGGTTTTGCAATAGTGTCAAGTTTGGCTCCAGCAATACGTGTACAAGCATCAACATTAACACAAAGC
The DNA here is from genome assembly GCF_022320765.1 of Clostridium sp. YIM B02569. Taxonomy (NCBI): domain Bacteria; kingdom Bacillati; phylum Bacillota; class Clostridia; order Eubacteriales; family Clostridiaceae; genus Clostridium; species Clostridium sp. YIM B02569. The sequence continues at coordinate 98,731 of NZ_JAKJJX010000012.1, forward strand.
ACTTTAAGCAGCCAGGCAATGACCGCTATAGCTAACCTTGATAAAAAGAAAAAGACAATAGTGGTTGATCCAGGTCATAACTACGGTGGTGATCTAGGAGCTGCATCTACAATTAAAGGCATAACGTATAAAGAAGTAGATTTAAATATGCAGGTTGCATCTAAGTTAAAAACGGAATTAGAGAAAAGAGGATATAATGTTGTAATGACTAGATATCCTAAGGAAGTACAAACGATAGGGACCAATCAGAGTCTTAAAGATAGAATTACAATTGCCAATACAGCAAATGCAAGTTTATTTGTAAGTATACACCATAATGCTGTAAAGGATGCTCCAGACGCAAAAGGGGTAGAAGTTTATTATAGTTCGGCACAGCAAAGTCAAAATTTTAAAGGTGGGGTATCTCCTAACAAGTTAACGATAAGTAAGAACGTAGCAACAGTTATTGATAACAATATTGTTAAGAAGTTTAATTTTAATGATAGAGGTGCAAAGGATAGCAGACTATTCATAAAAAGCACAAATATGCCATCAGTAATTGTGGAAGCAGGATTTATAACTAACGAGGAAGAGGCGAAAAGGTGTTCGGATCCAGTGAGTCAGCAAAAATTAGCAGAAAACATTGCTGAATCTATAAAAACTGTTATATAAATATAATAATGAAAATGAAGAACATGTTTTGGTATTAAGTTGATAAATACTTATATGAAACATGTTCTTTTTAATGTGAATACACTAATATATAGTTTTTAGATATATTGTTGTAATTTTATTTTGAATTATAAATGAAGATATTCTATAATTAAGCTTCATTCGCAGAATATAAAAGATCATTTAGCATTTTTTCGGTGAATGTTCCATTACTTAAGGTAGTAAATCTTCCTATAGGAATATTTTTAAAGTAATTTATAAGCTTTTCTTGCGCATTTGTATCAGAAGTTATGGATTGAGCAGCGCTGCTTAATAAAGGTTCTACAATTGCCTTAGTTTTTGGATTAATGAGAAAATCTTGTGCGAGTGTATCTCTAGTATAATTAGTCTTAGGTAGATATGGTGACTGAACATAAATGTTTTTAGATAAAGGAAGATCTCTAGAAGATTTACCAATTAAAATTTCATAAGGACCGCTTTCAATTACCCAGCTATTTGTGTTTATATCATAGTGAGAAAAATCTTTTGTATCAATCAAAAAACTCACCTCTTTTTCTTCATCTGGAAAAAGAGATACTTTTGTAAAGGCTTTTAATTCTTTTTCAGGTCTTAAAATGTTACTATCAGTATTCTTTATATATAACTGTACAATTTCTTTACCAAAATATTTTCCAGTATTTTTTACTTTAAGTTTAATTTCTAATGTATCATTATCAGTTAATATATCTTTATCAAGAGTTAAGCTGCTATATTTAAAAGTAGTATAGGACAATCCGAATCCAAAAGGAAATTCAACATTCATATTTTTTTTATCATAATATCTATAGCCTACAAAAACCCCTTCTTTATACTGTAAATTATTTTCTGAATCTATATAATCTAAATATGTTGGAGTGTCTGACAATTGTATAGGGAAAGTAGTTGGTAATTTACCGGATGGATTAGCGATGCCAAATAGGATTTCTGCAAGAGCACCTCCACTTGCTTGTCCTGGAAGCCAGGTTTCTAAAATAGAATCAGCATATTTGGCCCAAGATGATATAGTAACTGGAGATCCATTGCTAAGTACTACAATTAAATTTTTCTGGACTTTACCTATTTCCTTAATTAATTTCACTTGATCAGTGGGGAGATCTAGGTTTACATTGTCAGCATATTCTTTATCATAGTATTGTGGAGTTCCTACAAATAATATAACTATATCCGCGGTACGTGCAGTTTTTCTTGCATCTGCAAGAAGTGTGTTATCATCATCTTCTGAATTTTTAGAAGTATTATAACCTTTTTCATAATATATTTTGACGGAACTTCCGACGAGTTTTACTATTTCATCATAGGCATTTTCAAACATTATAGGTATGACGTTAGAATTACCATCACCTTGACATCTTGTTTCTTTTGCATATTCTCCAATTATCGCTAATTTCCTATTTTTTAACCTATCTTTTTTTAAAGGTAAAAGATTACGTTTATTTTTCAAAAGGACAATGCTATCTTCAGCAACTTCTCTTGCTAAATCATTATGTTTTTCTTTGTCATAAATATTGCATTCACATTCTTTTACAGGTTTAATAACTTTAGATATAGTATTTAATATATCTTCAATAGCATTATCAAGGATTGATGAATCTAAAGTACCACTAAGTACAGCTTCTATAATTTGTTTTGTATTATTAGGTGAGTTTGGAAATTCTAAGTCTAATCCAGACTGTAATGAATTTATTATTGAATTTACTGCATATAAGTCTGATAAAACTAATCCGTCAAAATTCCATCTATTTCTTAAAATATCGATTAACAAATAGTCATTTTCGGTACAAGGTATTCCATTTATTTTATTGTAAGCAACCATTACAGCGAAGGGATTAGAATTTTTTATTACCCGCTCAAAGTTTGATAAATAAATTTCATTTAAAGTCTGTTCATCAATTATGTTATTAATATTTTGTCTATGTGATTCCTGGTTATTTCCAATGTAATATTTAACACATGCTCCAATACCCTCACTTTGGATTCCATTTATAAAAGCTGCACCCATTTCACCACTTAGAACTGGATCTTCTGAAAAATATTGAAAATTTCTTCCGCTTAATGGAGAACGTTGAATATTTACAGCAGGACCAAAGAGAATATTAACATTTTCAGCTAAGCATTCTTCACCAATAGCTTTTCCGACAGAATAAGCAAGATTAACATCCCAAGTTGCGGCCAAGGCAGTAGGCGTAGGAAAACACGTAGCTGGAACAGGGTCATAAGAATTGCAGTTTATTTTTGATAATCCATAGGGACCATTCGCAAAAGTTATTGAAGGAATTCCGAATCTTTCAATTTCTTTAGTTGCCCAAAGTTTTTTTCCAGAACAGAGAGATGCTTTCTCTTCTAAGGTCATTTCATTGATTAATTTCTTTATATCCACTCAGATACCACCTTATCTTTCTTAATAGTATTAATTTATACATTTGAAATTAAATTGCAACATATTTTAAGGAAAATTTAGCTCTCATTATTATATATTTAAAGTAAATAATATATATTACCTTTTACTTCTTTTGTTATTAATGTATGATATAGTTGTGGATGTAATTGTTTTTTAAGGAGGTAAGAATGGAAAAGAAGGCAGTTTTTTTTGATATAGATGGGACACTATATAATCGTGAAGTTGGTGTGCCAAAGAGTACAATAGAAGGTATTAGGCAGCTAAGGGAGAATGGTCATCTTGCTTTTATATCAACTGGAAGGGCAAGAGCAATGATTTCACAAGATCTAATTGATATTGGGTTTGATGGGATACTCGCATCTTGTGGTTGTTATGTAGAATATGATGGAAACGTAGTTTATAACATAGATTTGGAAAAGCAAATAGCTGATAATGCAATAAGTGTTTTAAAAAATAATAAAGTATTTTGCATTCTAGAAGGGCAAGATTATTTATATATGGATGAAGAGGAATTTATAGATGATAAAAGATCTTCAATAATGATGTTTAAAAATAAATATAGGGAAAAAATAAAGCCAATAACAGGAAATGAACATAGTTTCAATAAAATTACATGCAGAACATATGAGAATAGTAATTTTAAAGAAGCATATTCAATAATAGAAAAGGATTTTGACTGCATATGCCATAGTTCAGAATTTATTGAATTAGTACCAAAAGGATTTTCTAAGGTAAAGGGAATAGAGGAGATTATAAAGCGTTTAGAAATTGATATTGAAAATACATATGCATTTGGTGATAGTTTAAATGATATAGATATGTTGAAATATGTTAAATATGGAGTTGCAATGGGAAACAGTAGTCCTGAGATTCTTGATGTTGTAAAATATAAAACAGATAATATTGAGAATGATGGTATTTATAAAGGATTAAAACAGTTTAAATTAATATAACCTTATAATTACTAACTGAGTATGATATTAAAATCATGTCACTAGTAATTTTAACAGTACTAATATAAATTATATATTTTTCACTGTATATAAATTTATTTAGAATTAAAATATAAGTAAAATTAGTTGAGAGTTATAAGCCCAATATAAACAACTATCCAATTAGAGAGAAATTGGATAGTTGTTTTATTATTTATACTGGCTTATTTCACACTTTATGTTTGATTTGATAAAAAGTAATATTGTGCTAAAAAATTATTGTAAATATGAAACATAGGTATAGTAAGAATATACAAATATACTTAATTTTTAGAACAAACAGACAGAATAATACAAGCATTGACTTTTAAAGATAAATCATTTAAATTATAATCAGATAGTTGTTTACATAATACAACCAATTTATGCAAGTATTTCACCTATAAACGTTTGCAGATAAAATATGCTTGCAATTATTTTTAATATAATTTATAAAAGGTTATTATTTAAATAGATTGGAAGAATTATGTAGTAATATAGATTGAAATATTAATTATCTTAATAAAGTTATGATAAAACGGGAGGGTATTATTTATGAAAAGAATACTTGTAGTTGATGATGCTGCATTTATGAGGCTATCTTTAAAAACAATGCTTGAAAAAAATGGTTATGAAGTTGTTGGGGAAGCAGAAAATGGTCGTAAAGCTGTTGAAATGTATAAAATGCTAAACCCTGAACTTGTGACAATGGATATTACGATGCCTGATATGGATGGCATTGAGGCATTAACTGAAATAATGAAATTTGATTCAAAGGCTAAGGTAATTATGTTAAGTGCTATGGGGCAAGAAACCAAAATTAGGGAAGCTGTAATTCAAGGTGCTAAAGGTTTCGTAGTAAAACCATTTAAAGAAGATTATCTTGTTAAAGCATTAAGCAAGTTTTAAGAGTGTTTACTAAGGAGGACAAGCATGGATACTAGAGAACCGATGCTAGAAATGTTTATATTCGAAACATTTGATATGATAGAACAACTTCAGCAACTCATTATTGATAGTGAAAAGAATAAGAGACTAGAAACAGAAGCTATAAATGAAATATTTAGAATAATGCACACAATTAAAGGTTCTTCTGGGATGATGATATTTGATAACATTTCTAATCTTTCTCACACTATAGAAGATTTATTCTATTTTATTAGAGAATCAAAGCCAGGGAAAATAGATTATTCAAAACTTACAGATTTAGTTTTAGAAGGAAGCGATTTAATAAAAATAGAAACAGAAAAAATAAATAATAATAAAGACACAGATGGAGATTTTACTTTATTTATAGAGAAAGTTAAGGGGTTTTTAAAACTCCTTAAAACATACGATGAAAATTCAGAAGATTCGGGAAATGGCGGGTCAGATGAATTAGTAAGTGAGGAAGATGTAGAACAAAAATATTACTTAAGCACTGATAGGGTAAATTCGAACCTTAATTTATTTAGTTCTACTTTGTTTTTTGATGAAGAATGTGATATGGAGAATATAAGATGCTTTACTGTTGTGCATCAGCTTAAAGAGATTTCTGAAGTTTCATATTATTATCCTGAAGATATTATTGAAAATAATGATACGTGTGAAATTATAAAGAAGCAGGGATTTAAAATATTTTTCAAGACAAATCAAAGTATTGAGGATATTAGAACACTTTTGATGGAAAATGCTTTTTTGAATAATGTTGATATAAACAAATTTTATAGTGAAATTGAATTCAGTGAGCAATTTAGTAAGAAGAACGAAAAACCACAAGAAGATATTATAAAGTCAATTAATAATATAGTTAATGATACAAATGACAATGAGAAAGTAGCTTCTAAAAGCTTATCGTATAAACAAAGTTTAATTAGCGTAGATGTAAATAAATTAGATAAGTTAATGGATTTAGTAGGAGAATTAGTTATTTCAGAAGCGATGGTAACTAAAAATCCAGAAATATCTGAATTGCAATTGGATAGTTTTAATAAGGCAGCGAGGCAGCATAGAAAAAGGCTTTCTGATCTTCAAGATGTTGTTATGTCAATAAGAATGGTATCACTTGCCCCGACATTAACTAAAATGAATAGAATAGTTAGAGATATGTGTAAGAAATTGAATAAGGAAGTAGAACTTGAAATAATAGGACAAGAGACAGAAGTAGATAAAAATATAATTGAGCATATAGGTGATCCATTAATGCATATAGTAAGAAATTCAATGGACCATGGAATAGAAACCAAAGAAGAGAGGTTAGCAAATGGGAAACCTTCAATTGGAAAAATAACTATTGAGGCTAAAAACACTGGTGGAGAAGTTTGGATTATTATAAAAGATAATGGTAAAGGCCTTAATAAAGATAAGATATTAAAAAAGGCAAAAGATAATGGACTACTAAAAGTAAAGGAAAACGATTTGACAGATAGAGAGATATATTCAATGATTTTTCTACCTGGTTTCTCAACCAAGGAAAATGTTACAGAATTTTCAGGACGTGGGGTTGGAATGGATGTGGTTACAAAGGAGATTGAAAAAATCAGGGGGATTGTGACAGTCGATAGTATACCTGGTGAAGAAACAACAACTTCTATAAAAATTCCATTAACTCTTGCGATTATTGATGGCATGACAATAAAGGTAGGAAAATCAGTTTTTACTATTCCTGTTACTTCAATAAGGCAATCATTCATTATAAAAAAGGAAGATATTATAAGAGATATAGATAATAATGAAATGATATTAATAAGAGGAGAATGTTATTCTATATTAAAGCTTCATGAGTTCTATAATATAAAAACTAATGTAGTAAATATAGAAGATGGTATTGTAATTATGGTTGAAGATCAAGGTAAAGCAAAATGTATTTTCGCAGATGAACTTATTGGAGAGCAACAAGTTGTTATTAAGGCACTTCCAGAATATATAAAAAAGGTGAAAGCAATAAGTGGTTGTTCATTATTGGGAGATGCAACTATAAGCTTAATATTAGATATATCTGAAATTGTTAACTTATAAAATTGCGTTATGGGAGGATTAGAATGTCAGAGTTAGTGGATGTAATGATTGAAAATGAAGAAGATACTCAAAAGGATAAATACCTAATATTTTCGATCGGTCAAGAGTGCTATGGAATTGATATTAAATATGTAATAGAAATAATAGGAGTTGAGCCAATAACAGAGGTGCCGGAATTACCTAAGTATATTAAAGGTGTAATAAATCTAAGAGGAAAAATAATACCAGTGATGGATGTCAGGATTAAACTGAAAAAAGAGGAAAAAGAATATGACGATAGAACATGCATTATTGTAGTTGAAATTGAAAATATAGATATCGGTTTAATAATAGATAAAGTTATAGAGGTTGCCAATATTGATGAAAGTAATATTTCTCCTCCTCCAAAAGTAAATTTAGAGAAACACAATTCAAATAGTTATATAAAGGGTATTGGAAAGATTCAGAATGAAGTAAGGCTTCTTATAGATTGTAATAGGCTTTTAGAAGATGATGAAATAGAAGAATTAAAGAATGGAGAAAATTAATAATTGTAAGAGCATATTAAGTAAGTTTAAATGAAATTACGTTCAGATAAAATTTGAAGAAGATGAGAGGTAAAGAATATGAAGTGGTTTTTGAATTTAAAGATAAGGAGTAAAATTTTAACGGCGTTTTTAGGAATTGTTATATTAATGGGAATTGTAGGATCGGTGGGGATTTTTAATTTACAAAAAATCAGTAAATTAGATAGTGATCTATATGAAGACAACACAAAAGCTATTAGTTTTGCCAGTACTATACAGGTAAATTTACAAAAAAATAAAGTATTGTGTAGAACTTTGTTAATTGAAACTGATACATATAAAAATAATGAAAGTAAGAATATAATATCTAAAAATGATGAAGAAATAGATAAAGCTATGGAAGAGCTTAAGCTCACCCTTAAAGATCAAGAATTAGTTAATGAATATAATAATTTAAAAGTAAATATGGATAAATACAGACCACTTAGAGATAAATTTATTGATTTAGCGTTGCAAAATAAAGATACAGAGGCTGTAGGTATCATGAATGGTGATGCAGGCATATTCTCTAGTAATATTGATAATTCAGCTACCAAACTTATTGAGCTAAAAGAGGCAGAAGGTAAAGTGAAGGCTGACACTAATTCAAAAGCTGCAAGTAGTGCAATTATTATAATGCTTGTAGTAATTTCTATGGGAATAGTTATTGCCTTAGTATTCGGAATTATAATATCGGGATTAATTAGTAGACCGATAAATAAAGTATTAACTATTCTTGGTGAAATGAGTAAAGGGCATCTTGGTGAAAGAGTGGACATATCAACTAACGATGAAATAGGACAAATGGCTAAGGTTATGGACTCGTTTTCTAACACATTACAGAATGATGTTATAGGGGCTATGAATAAAATAGCTAAAGGTAACATGGATATTAATATAGTTGCGAAAGATGAAAAAGATGAAATAGCTCCTGCATTAAATAAGGTTGTAGAAAATGTAAGGATGCTAGTGACAGATGTAAATATGTTATCAAATTCGGCAATAGAAGGAAAGTTTGAAACAAGAGCTGATGCAGGAAAACATGAAGGAGATTTCAGAAAAGTAATAGATGGAGTAAATGGAACTTTAGATACTGTAGTAGATAAGGCTGTTTGGTATGAGGCTATTATAGATGCTATACCTTTCCCAATTCATGTTACAGACAATGATATGAATTGGACGTATATGAACAAGTCATTTGAAAATTTAATGATTAATCAAGGTGTCATTAGAGATCGAAAATCTGGTTACGGGTTGGCGTGTAGTCATGCGGGGGCTAATATATGTAATACTGAAAAATGTGGTATAAAACAGCTACATAAGGGAAAATCAGAAAGTTTCTTTGAATGGTGTGGCATGAGCAATAAGCAAGATACGTCTTACTTAAAGAATAAAAATGGTGAGAATGTAGGATATGTGGAAGTTGTAACTGATTTAACACCTATTATTAGGGTAAGCGATTATACAAAGGGTGAAGTTAAGAGACTTGAGGGAAATCTAAAGCTTTTGGCATGTGGAAATACTAATTTTGACTTAAAAATTAAAGAAGCAGATCAATTTACTGATGAAGTTAGCAGACAATTTGAAGGAATATCTAATAGTTTAAAAGATGTTAAGCGTGCAATAGATAATCTTATATTTGATGCCAAAATGCTGTCAAATGCTGCGATAGAAGGAAAATTAGATATAAGAGCAGATGAAACAAAACACAGTGGAGACTTTAAACAGGTTGTAGAGGGTGTAAATCAATTGATTGGAGCTATGGTAGAACCAATTAAGGAAGTTACAAGTGTTATGAGTGAAATATCTAAAGGGAACCTTGATGTTCTAGTAAGTGAAAATTATAAAGGGGAGTTTGGAATTCTAGCTAAAGCTGTTAATGAGACCGAAGATGGATTAAAACGTGTTGTTGGAGAAATCTCTGATATAATAGGACAAATCTCACAAGGTAATCTCAATATTGAAAATGTAAAAGAGTTTCATGGTAATTTTAATAATATATCAGTTTCTCTAAATACAATAATAGACTCGTTAAATTCAGTTCTTAGTGAAATAAATAATGTGTCAGAACAAGTTTATACAGGTGCGAGCCAGGTTTCAGACGGTAGTCAGTTATTATCACAGGGAGCTACAGAGCAAGCAAGTGCGATAGAACAATTGACATCGTCAATAACCGAAATTGCAGCACAAACTAAGGAAAATGCTTTTAATGCGAATCAGGCTAAGGAGTTAGCTCTTGAAGTAAAAGTAAATGCAGAACAAGGAAGTAGGCATATGAATGAAATGCTTAAATCTATGGGTGAAATAAATGAATCTTCAGCGAATATTTCAAAAATTATAAAGGTTATAGATGAAATAGCATTTCAGACCAATATACTTGCACTAAATGCAGCAGTTGAAGCCGCAAGGGCAGGACAACATGGAAAGGGGTTTGCAGTAGTTGCTGAAGAAGTTAGAAATCTAGCAGCTAGGAGTGCAAATGCAGCGAAAGAAACAACAGCACTTATTGAAGGGTCTATAAAGAAATCTGAAAATGGAACTGAAATTGCTAATAACACAGCAAAAGCCTTATACGAAATAGTTGATGGAGTATCTAAGGCAGCGACTCTTGTATCAGAAATAGCAGCGTCTTCAGATGAACAGGCTACTGGAATATCACAAGTAAATTTAGGAATAGAGCAAGTATCACAAGTTGTTCAAACAAACTCAGCAACAGCGGAAGAAAGTGCGGCGGCTAGTGAGGAACTTTCAAGTCAATCAGAACTGCTTAAAGATTTAGTTTCTAGTTTTAAACTTAAAAATGATAGTTTGAGAGGGAGAGTAAGCAAAAATAGTAAAAACTATATATTGAAACAATCATATGATATGGGAGATAACTCGCTAGATAAAGAAGTGGCAGTTACTTCAAATAAAAAAAGAATAAAACTAAGTGATAGTGAATTTGGTAAATACTAATCTACAAAGATAAAGGTAGGAAGAGAAAATTAAGAGAAATTTTTGTTTTGCTTCCTACCTTAATTATATAGAATGAGATAAGATAAGTGGTTTATTCCTCTAAAATAAGGATAGTATTAACAGGAGTTAATATATCTAAAGGGAAAGGTTGGGGAATATTGTGAGGAATGAAAGAGAAAATGTGTATAAGTTTGACCGAGCACTGACAAAAGAAGAACTTTTCAAACTTAAAGAAGCAGCAGAGGCAGCCAATAGAGCTAAAAGTGAGTTTCTAGCAAATATGAGTCACGAAATAAGAACTCCGTTGAATGGAATAATAGGTATGACAGATCTGACGCTTTCAACTAATCTTACAGAAGAGCAAAAAGAAAATCTGAGTATTGTAAAAAGTTGTGCTCATTCGTTATTATCATTAATAAATAATATTTTAGATTTGTCAAAAATTGAAGCAGAGAAAGTCTTAATTGAGAATGTGAATTTTAATATACAAGTTCTTATTAAAAATGTAATATATACTAACTTGCCAAAGGCTAATGAAAAGTATATACAACTTCACTATACGATTGATGAGAATATTCCGCAAGTTTTAGTTGGAGATGTATATAGACTTGAGCAAGTATTAAATAATTTAGTTTCTAATGCTGTAAAATTCACAGAATCTGGATTTGTAATTATAAAAGTAAAAAAGATAAACAAAAGTAAAAATGAATATGAAATTCAGTTTGTGGTCGAAGATGTAGGGATTGGAATTAGCAGAGATGAGATGCAACACCTTTTTAAGAGTTTTAGTCAGGTTGATGGATCTATAACAAGAAAATATGGAGGAACGGGACTTGGACTTTCTATCTCCAAAAAACTTGTAGAATTAATGGGTGGTAATATAGAAGTAGAGAGTGAAAAAGGAGTTGGAAGTAAATTTTACTTTGCCATTAAATTAGAAAAGGCAATGGATGATATTGGAGAATTAGATCATCAAAAAATAAATGATGAAAATTCTAAGAGTGAAAAAATTCTCGTAGTAGAAGATGATAAGATCAATCAGATAGTGATTAAAAAAGTGTTGAAAGAGCTGGGATATATTAATATAAAGATTGCATCAAATGGAGTTGAAGCTTTGAAGTTTATTGAAAATTACAGATTTGATTTAATTCTAATGGATGTACAATTGCCTGAATTAGATGGAAGTGAAACTGTTAGGATAATTAGAAAAAATGAAATAAAAACAGGAGGGCATATTCCTATTGTAGCGATGACAGCCTATGCTTTGAAGGGAGATCGAGAAAGATTTTTATCACAAGGTATGGATGACTATATTTCAAAACCAATAGATATAAATAAACTTAAAAAAATTTTAGAAAGGACTCTAAAGAACATCGACTTAGAGGCAAAAAGCACCATTCAACTATTCTTAAGAAATACTACATATAATAATAGTCTTATTATAGTTGATAAAGAGATTAAGGAGACGTTGTTAAAATGGTTATATAGCATGGAGAGATATATTATTGAAGAAAAAACGCTAGAAGATTACATTAAGATTGAAAATATAGCTCATGAAATAAAAGAATATTGTGAAGAAAACAGTTTGAATAATATTAAGATTTTAGCATTTAAAATTGAACTTGCGGCAAGAAAGAAAGATGAGTTGGGAATTAAAAATAACTACGAGAAAATTACAAATAGTTTATAAGTTTTATACTATATATTTTATAAGGGGGCTTAACAGTGAAAATTTTAATAGTAGAAGATGATCTTTCAAGTAGAAAGCTTTTGTTTAAATTTATGTCCAAGTATGGTGAGTGCGATATCACACTTGATGGAATGGAAGGATTAGATGCCTATTTAATTGCATTAGATGAAGGCGAACCTTATGATTTGGTGTGCTTAGATATAATGATGCCAAAGGTAGATGGAGTGAAGGTTCTAAAGACTATTCGAGAAATAGAAAAGCAAAAAGATATTGAGAATAATAAGAAAGTTAAAATAATAATGACAACAGCTCTAAATGATGCGGACTTAGTCAAAAGTATTTTTAACAATGGTTGTGAAGTATATGCGACAAAGCCTATTGATATAAAAAGATTGGATCTTGTAATGGAAAAATTGAACTTTAAAAAGATAGAATAAGGGTTTTAAGTATATTAAGTATATTATTCAATGGGAAGTATAAAATATATCATAAATAGATAATTAATAAGATATTTATGTTTCAATGACAAATCTACATTATAAAACTTTTATCACACTAGGTGATAGATAACTAGCGAATGTAGAAATTTAATTGCAAAATGGATATTAGAGAATAATTATATTATTTAAGAAAAATTCTTTATTTTTCTTGAATAAAGATATATAATATTATTAGTTAATAATTATTATTTATAAGTAAAAATTATCGAAAAGATTTCAGGAGGATATGATATGAAGGTTATTGTAATTGGATGTACACATGCAGGAACAGCTGCTATTGTTAATTTAAAGGAATTATACCCAGATAGTGATGTCGTAGTTTATGAAAGAAACGATAATATATCATTTCTATCTTGTGGAATTGCGTTAAGTATAGGCGGAATAGTTACTGAAACAGAAAAGTTATTTTATAATTCGCCAGATAATTTGAGCTCTTTAGGAGTTAAAACAAAGATGAAACATGACGTTTTAGATATTGACTTTGATAATAAAATTGTTAAAGTTAAGAATTTAGAAAATGGTGAAATATTTGAAGATAGTTATGAAAAGCTAGTTTTAACATTAGGGTCTTGGCCAATAATACCTAAGTTTGAAGGCGGAAATTTACAAAATATTTTATTATGTAAGAACTATAATCATGCGAAAGAAATTGAAGCTAGACGTAGTGATGCAAAGAATGTAGTTGTAATTGGTGGCGGATACATTGGTGTGGAACTTGCAGAAGCTTTCAAAATTCAGAATAAAAATGTTACATTAATTGATGCTGAAGAGAGAATAATGTCTAAGTACTTGGACAAAGAATTTACTGATATTGCAGAAAATGAATTTAGAGATCATGGAATAAACCTAGTTTTAGGGGAAAAAGTTAAATTGTTCAAGGGAGATAATGATAAAGTTTCACATGTAGTAACTGATAATAATGAATATGAGGCAGACTTAGTTATATTATGCATTGGCTTTGCACCAAGCACTGCTCTTGTAAAAGGTAAATTGGAGACACTTCAAAATGGTGCAATTATGATTGATGAATATATGCAAACAAGCAGAAAAGATGTATTCGCAGCAGGAGATTGCTGTGTTGTTAAGTTCAATCCGGCTGATGATACACGATATATACCTTTAGCAACAAATGCAGTGAGAATGGGAACTTTAATTGCGCATAATATAGTTGAGCCTAAATTAAAGTATATGGGAACACAAGGCACATCAGGAATTAAGATATATGAAAAATGTATTGCATCTACAGGATTAACTGAAGAAGTTGCAAAAAATACAACATCATTTAATGTAGGAGCTGTTTCTGTTACAGATAACTATAGACCAGAGTTTATGCCTACTTATGAAGAAGCATTATTAAAATTAGTTTATGATAAAGATAGTAGAAGAATACTTGGCGGTCAAATAATTTCGAATTTAGATTTAACACAATTTATGAACACATTGTCAGTAGTAATTCAAAATAAAATGACTATAGAAGAACTTGCAATGACAGATTTCTTCTTCCAACCACATTTTAATAAACCTTGGAGTTTACTAAATATAGCTGCTTTGCAGGCATTAAAAAATATATAGTAAAAATTCTTATAATAGGTGTTAAATAAAAAAATCATTGGCCATAATTTTGTGGCAATGATTTTTTTACTTTAAGTAGATACTAATTATCCAAAAGTCTTATATTTTTTCCTATTATCGCAATGCCCTTTTTTATATTTTCGTCACTTACTCGACCAAATCCAATTCTAAAAGTATCATAGCCTTTTAAGCTTTTTTTTCTATGGCTAATAGGCTTGTTATCATCTGTTTTAGTATGAAATTCTACATTATCATTGGAATTTTCATAAAAAATATCACCAGGCATAAATAATACATTATCTTTATAGCAGAGTTCTAGAAGAGTTCTTGCATTTATGTTGTTCTTTAGCTTTATGAATACATGAAGGCCACCCTCACCAGTTATATATTCATATGGAATATATTTTTCAACCATATCGAGTACAAGATTGTATTTATCTCTATAATATTTTCTTACATTTTTAACATATCTGTTGAAGGCACCACTTTTTAAATAATAGAAAAATGCGCTTTGATCTAAAAAAGAAGAATGAATATTTCTTCCACGTTTTACACTTTCTAAAGTTTCTATAAGCTTATCATCTGCGAATATCCATCCTATTCTAAGACCTGGAAACAGTATTTTAGAAAGACTTCCTATATATATGACTCCATTACCAGTTCCACATAGTGATGCTATTGGATCAATTGGGGAGCTTGAGTAGAGTAATTCTTCATTAAAGCCATCTTCTATTATAGGAACAGAATATTTTCTAAAAAGTTTATATATTTCCTTTCTTCTTTCAGTTTTAGTTACTATTCCAGTTGGATTATTGTAAGACGGAATCAAATATCCGAACTTTGGATTATATTTACTTAAAGCACTTTCAAGAGATATCAAATCTAGGCCTTCTTTATCCATTTTTACTTGAACTATCTTTAATCCATAGCTTTTCATAATTTTTAAAGCTGTATTATGTGTTGGTTCTTCGCATAAAATAATATCACCATTATTTGTTAGCGAACTAATTACTATATCAAAGGCTTCGGTAAATCCATTAGTTACTAAGATATCTTTGTTATTAGTATCAACTCTTTTATCTCTCATATAATCTAAAAAATAATCTATTAATGGCTTATATCCTTTAGCATAACCGTAATTTAATAGATTGGCTTCCTCGTAAGTCCAAGCATCTAACAGAGATCTTTTAAAATCATCAAGATTAAAGAGATGACTTTCAGGAGAAATGGATTTGAATGATATCATTCCCTTCTTATACGGCAATTCACTTTTTATGATATCAAACTTCTTTAAGGTAGTTCCATAATTGTTAATCCTTTTAGAAAAATCCACATTATATTCATAACTTTCATTTTCACTTTCTATGGAGATAAAAGTACCTATTCCTCTTTTTGTTGTTATTATTCCTATGCTTTCTAATTCCTCATAAGCTGAAATTACAGAATTCCTACTTATATTCAAAAACTTACTTACTTCCCTTGTAGATGGAAGCTTACTATCTTTTTTTAATTCACCGTTTTTAATGCCTTGTTTTATATGTCTTTCAATTTGAATATAAATAGGCTCATCTTTATTTATATTAAGATTAGAAAATATCAATGCTGAATCACCTCACTACTTTAGATAAGCAACAACAAATTTAATAAGAAAATACTTAATGTTTAAATTATATTGTTAATACTAATATCTAATGAATTTTATAAATGCAATTAAACTGTATAGAATTAATTTATTTCAATTATTTTAGATTTACCATACTATTTCTTTTGTGTCAATAAAATGGTGCGATGGTTATTAAAAATAAAGATATGAAGATATTAAATAATAATATATATTAACTAGTAATATATTTACTGACTAAAGGAAATAAGTGTATAATTATATTATACAATAACGTGAAATATGATAAATGGCATGAAATACTGTTATAGAAAAAGAGAAAAGGAGGTAATGTGTTTATGAAAGGGACCGTTGTATCAACATGGATGAAGACAAATAGAAAGTTGTTTGGAGACTCAATTGTCAACGAAGCAATGGATTATATAGGTTGGGGAACAACAAAAATATTTTCACCTATTGAAAATGTAGACGATGGAGAAGTTAAGAAAATAATATCATACATAGCTAAATCTCAAAATATAGAGGTAGGAACTCTTTGGAGAAAAATTGGACAAGATAATATAAAAGCTTTTAGCCATGATTATCCAGCATTTTTCAAACATGACAATGTATATTCATTTTTAAAGTCGATGTTTGATGTACATGTAGTGATGACAAAAAAGTTTGCAGGAGCGAAGCCACCTTTGGTATCTATAGAACCAATATCGAGTAGGGAAGCTATCTTTAGCTATAATTCTTCTAGAGGAATGTTTGACTATTTTTTAGGTATGCTTCAAGGGACTTGCGAACACTTTAACGAAAAAGTGGATATAAAAGAAATATCAAGAACGAGCAGTGAGCTTAAATTAAAACTTACTTTTGAAAGAGACGTATATTACAATAAAAAATACTTTTTTAATAGAGTTTTTTCTTTGGGTATTATAAAAAGTTTTGGGGTAAAGGCAGGAGTATTTTCATTCGTAATATCGGCTATAGTTTTTTTGATAATGTTAGGAATAAATGATATTACAAAGGTTTTAATAGGAAGCTTAGTATCCGGTTTAGCTACATTTGTAGGTGTTTCTTTAATGATGTCACCTATAGGAAAAATAAAAGAGGAAATAGAACGAATAATTAAAAATGAATACAATATTGATGGAAAAATTACCACTAATGATTTCTTTGAAGAAATTTATGATTTACTTAAGGAACATAAAAAAGTGATTCAGGCAGATTTCGTTGGATTTAAAGGTGTTACAGATGAAATGAATACTTTTGTAAATACAATAAACAAGATTTCTGATTCGATGAATCATACTTCAACAGAAATAAGTGGCGTTGTTGAACAGGTTGCGAATGGGGCTGTTACACAAGCTCAGAATACAGATAAAGCTGTACAAGCACTTAATGGAAACATCGAAGCCTTAAGGAATATAGTTGAAAACGAGAATGAAAATAAATCAGAACTTGAAGATGCCATGCTTAAAATTAATAATAGCTATGGAAATGTTGAAAATGCAAGTAAAAATATTTTGAAATCTTTACAGAGTTTTAATGAAGTTAAAGAGAAGGGGACACAGCTTGAAGGAAGGGCTAAAGATATAAATAATATTGTATCTATAGTATCAGGAATAGCAGAACAAACTAATTTATTAGCATTGAATGCATCCATAGAAGCAGCTAGGGCAGGAGAACAAGGGAAGGGGTTTGCTGTTGTTGCAGAATCAATAAGAAAACTTGCTGAACAGTCCAAAGAGGCAGTACTTGATATTAACTCTAATTTAGCTCAATTTGTTAAAGAAATAGGTTTCTTAGTGGATCACATAGATGTTCAATATAATGTATTAGAAAAAGAAACCAATAACTTAGACGTCGTACGAAATATTAGCTATGAAGCTAATCAATCAGTACAGAGTGTAGCAACTTCTATGATTGAGACTATAAGCAAGTTAAATATTGAAGCTGATTCTATATCTGATGTATATGATAGTATAGAGTCGTTAGCAGCCATTGCGGAAGAAAATTCAGCATCATCGGAAGAAGTAAGTGCTAGTGTAATAAATTATACAAATGAGATAAAAAAACTTATAGATAATATATCTGATTTTAAAGGTATTACAAAAACCTTTAAAAATGATCTAGAGAAATATAAAATTTAAATTCATGATATATAAAAATACCTACTAAAAGAAAATCATTTACTTTTAGTAGGTATTTTTATTAAATATTAATTGAACAACTTGGTTGTAAATTAAGAGTAGCTCCAAATTTTTGAGAAGCTGTTATAAAGCATATTAGAGCAATAAGCTCTGAAATTTCTTTTTCAGAAAGTTCATTATTTAAAGGGATGAAATCCTCATCGCTAACTACAGAATTTTTTGAAAATGAATTTGCAAATTTGGTAGCTGCTAAAATCTTTGAATCGTTTATGTTATTGAATGGCTTACCTTTAGCCATACAATATTCACAGCCATTATTAAATGCCAAAGTACGTCTTACCTGTTCTTTTAATTCAGAAGTGAATGTATTGGTAGAGAAAAGAAGATTCTCTAAATCGGACCACTTTAACATAATATCTTTATTGTGTCCTAATAGTTTTTGAAATGGTGTATTTCCTTCTTTTGAAAAATTGATTCTTGCCATAATAAATCTCCTTTTATATAATATTAACAATTAATATTATATAGGAGTTATAGTATTATTTACATTCTAGATGACATATAATACTAATGATAAGGTTATATTTGGAACAAAAAATATACTAGGAGCGTTACATATGAAATTTGATGAAATAGATATATCAATATTATCAGAGTTGCAAAGAAATAGTAGGTTATCAATAAGAGAATTATCTAAGCGTATAAATTTATCACCTCCCTCCGTTACAGAGAGAGTGAACAGACTTCAAGATAGTGGTATTATAGAAGGCTATACAATTAGAATAAATAAGAAAAAGCTGGGATTATCAATTGATTGTATAATGAAGATTACAATGAAGAACGGAGAATATAACAAATTTAAAAATTTTATTAAAAATCATAAACGAAGTGAATGGGGGTATAGGATAGCAGGGGATGGATGTTTCTTAGTAAAATTATCTGTAAAGAATTTAGAAGAGATAGAAGAGTTTATAAATGATATATCAGAATATTCACTGACAACAACAATTATTGCATTTTCAGAAGTAGAAATAGATAATAACATAAATAAGTTTATGGAACATATATAAATAAATAGTTATTAATAAATATGCATGAACTTACATATGAAGTTTTAATAATAGCTAGGAGATACAGTATGTATATAGCAAATAATAATATTATTCAAAAAGGGTTTAGTGGATTTTCTTTGAAGATAATCGCATTAGTATTAATGACAATGGATCATATGCATGAATTCTTAGCATCGACTGGAATTCCAATTTGGTTTAATTGGCTTGGGAGATTATCGGCTCCACTTTTTTTCTTTACAATGGCAGAAGGCTTTTTTTATACAGGGAATAGAAAAACTTATGTTAAAAGATTATATTTATTTTCAATAGTAATGTCTTTAGGAAAATTTATTTCATGGAAGATATCAGTTGATGATCCATCATATTTTCCAGTGAGTAATAATATATTCGAGACATTCTTTTTGATAGCATTAAATATATTACTAATTGAATATTTAAGAGATGAAAACAAAGATTTGTATAGGAAAATTTATATTATTTTTTTAGCGATAATGTTTGAAGTTGTATTACCAATAAGTACTTATTCAATATTTTCAAAAAACATAGCTGGAATTATTATATCCTTTTTACCTTGTCCATTGCTTTGTGAAGGAAGTGTTTCATTTGTTGCTCTCGGAATAATATTTTTTTATTTAAGAAATGACAGAAAAAAAATGATGATTGTTTATGCAATTTTTTCAGTATCGTTTTTTCCATTTGCGAGTTTTTCATTTAAGAATATATTTTATGGTTACAATCAGTGGATTATGATTTTCGCTATACCGCTAATGATGCTTTATAATGGAAAAAAGGGACGTGGATTAAAATATTTATTTTATTTTTATTATCCTATCCATATATTCATATTATTTTTATTGGGAGGAATTACACATATAAACTGAAGTTAAATAATGGCTTATGAAAATGCAAAATGGAGATCGTGTTCAAAAGAATAGGATCTTCATTTTGTTTTTTTATTTCTAGGATATGCTTTTTTTATATTTGCATAGTACACAAGCTAATATGTCTAAAAAGATATCTATTGATGCTATGTGAAAAAGTTATTTAGGGCAATTAAAATGCTCGTTAAAAAAAACACAAAGTATTCTTAATTTACTAAACATAAATTAAACTTACTTAATATTTTAAATTTTCAGACAAAATGATATTATCTAGTTACACCAAACAACAGCAAAATATTAAATATCAAATGTAAATGTTTAAATATAGAGGGGATGTTTTAAATGAATTATTTTGAAGAAAGTTTAAAATTACATGAAGAAAAACAAGGAAAGATTTCAATCACATCTAAGGTTAAGGTTGAAACAAGAGATGATTTAAGTCTTGCATACACACCAGGAGTTGCAGAACCATGCAGAAAAATTCATGAGAATCAGGAAAACGTCTACAAATATACATCGAAAGGAAATCTGGTAGCAGTAGTAACAGATGGAAGTGCAGTGTTAGGACTAGGAGATATAGGGCCAATGGCAGGAATGCCTGTAATGGAAGGAAAGTCAATTTTATTTAAAGAATTTGCAGATGTTGATGCTTTCCCTATATTAGTAGATTCTAACGATGTTGATGAGATAGTTAATACAGTTAGATTGATAGCGCCAACATTTGGTGGAATAAACTTAGAAGATATTGGAGCACCAAGGTGCTTTGAAGTTGAAGAAAAATTAAAGAAAGTAGTTGATATACCTGTATTTCATGACGATCAACACGGAACAGCAATAGTTGTTCTTGCTGGTGTTATAAATGCACTTAAAGTAGTAGATAAGAAGCTTGAAGATATAAAAGTAGTAGTAAATGGGGCAGGGGCTGCAGGAACTGCAATAGCTAAGCTTTTATTATCATCAGGAGTAAAAAACTTAGTTGCTTGCGATAAAGTAGGTATTTTATATAGAGGCATGGAAAAAATTGATGATGCTAAAGATGCTTTAGCAGAAATAACAAATCCAGATAATATAAAAGGAAGCCTTACAGATGCTTTAATTGGTGCTGACGTATTTGTTGGCGTGTCTGCTCCAGGAATATTGAAGCCTGAAATGGTTAAAGCAATGAATAAAGATGCAATAATTTTTGCAATGGCAAATCCAACACCGGAAATTATGCCAGATGAAGCAAAAGCGGCTGGAGCAAGAGTTATAGGAACAGGACGTTCAGATTTTCCAAATCAAGTGAACAATGTTCTAGCTTTCCCAGGTATTTTTAGAGGTGCCTTGGATGTTAGAGCAAAAGAAATAAATGAGGAAATGAAACTTGCTGCAGCATATGCCATAGCTGGATACATTAAAGATGAAGAGTTAAATGAAAATAATGTAATTCCAAGTGCTTTAGATAAAAATGTTGCTACAAAGGTAGCAGAAGCAATTGCAAATGCTGCAAGAGAAAGTGGGGTTGCGAGAAAATAGCTGGATTCGATTTGTACATGTTATTAGAAAGTAAGAAATTAGAATTACTATATTTGTGACATGTACAAATTCTAAATAAAATACGATTATAACTAATTATATCCAACAAAATTATAAATTAGGATTGTTTAAGTAGAAGTTTATCATGAGACATATGTAAAGGTTTAAAGATGAAAAACAAGATTTTAGGAGGTATATATATGCAAATTCCAATTAAGAAAACACTTGATAAAATACCGGGTGGTATGATGCTTGTTCCACTTTTTTTAGGAGTACTAGTTAACACTTTTTGTCCGCAATTTCTTAAAATTGGTGGATATACAACAGCACTATTTAGTTCGACGGCATCATCAACAATTCTGGCTTGCTTTATGTTTTTAATTGGCTCACAAATTAATTTCAAATTAGCACCTAAAGCACTAAAAAAAGGTGCACTATTAATATCTGGAAAATTCATAGTGGGTGCTGGTATCGGTATAATTGTAGGAAAAGTTTTTGGACCAGCTGGTGTATTAGGTTTATCACCACTAGCGATTCTTTCAGCGCTAACAAATTGCAACGGTGGGTTATATGCATCTTTAGCTTCACAATATGGTGATGAAACAGATGTAGGTGCTTATGCTCTATTATCGTTAAAAGATGGTCCATTTTTCACTTTGGTTGCATTAGGTGCATCAGGGCTTGCTCAAATTCCATTTATGTCACTTGTTGCAGTTTTAATTCCAATAGGGATAGGAATGATTTTAGGAAACGCCGACCCTGATATGAGAAAGTTTCTTGGAAGCAGTAAGTTGTTATTAATTCCATTCTTCTCATTCCCATTAGGTGCAGGAATGAATCTTGATACAATTGTAAAAGCTGGAGGTCCTGGTATATTATTAGGAGTGATAGCTGCCTTTACTGGAATAGGGGCATATATACTTTTAAAATTATTTAGAGAAGAACCTATAATTGGACTTGCAACAGGATCAACAGCGGGAAATGCAGTAGCCACACCAGCGGCTGTTGCAGCGGCAGACCCAACATTGGCTGCAATAGCGACAGTAGCAACAGCACAAGTTGCGGCGGCATGCGTAGTATCTGCTATTGTTTGTCCATTCATTGTTTCTTATGTGTTTAAAATGCTTAGAGCAAATAAAGAAAAGAAATTGAGCAGAGAAGCAGTAGTACAATAAATAATTATTAGTATTGGGTTAAGAGCTATAGTATGAATTAATAAAATTAATTTTAATATTGAAAAATACTTGCTAAAGCTGATACCTACAGAGTATAATTTAAAAACAGGTTTTGTATCTGTGTTTATAATAATAACAATAGATGCAAATACTATAATTAAATATAACGTAGGGGAGGAAAATGTGTGAGTCATAAATTATTAATTATAAATCCAGGTTCCACATCAACTAAAATAGCAGTATATGAAGGTGAAAAGGAAATTTTTGAGGAAACACTTAGACATTCATCAGAAGAGATAGGAAAGTTTAAGTACGTAGTTGATCAACAAAGCTTTAGAACAGAAGTTATATTAAAAATACTAGAAGATAATAAAATAAATATAACTGAAATGGATGCAATAGTTGGAAGAGGTGGCCTTTTAAAGCCTATAGTTAGTGGTACCTACAGTGTAAACGATAATATGTTAAAAGATTTAAAAGAAAATGTTCAAGGAGAGCATGCATCTAATCTTGGTGCTATAATTGCTAATGAAATTGCGAGGTCTATTAATAAACCTGCTTTTATAGTAGATCCAGTAGTTGTAGATGAAATGGAAGATATAGCAAGACTTTCAGGAGTGCCAGAACTTCCAAGAAAAAGTATATTTCATGCATTAAATCAAAAGGCAGTGGCTAAGAGGTATGCGCAAGAAAATATGAAGAACTATGAAGATATAAATGTTATAGTTGCTCATATGGGAGGCGGTGTTTCGGTAGGCGCACATAAAAATGGCAGAATAATTGATGTAAATAATGCTCTTGATGGAGAAGGCGCATTTTCACCAGAAAGAAGTGGTGGCATACCATCTGGTGATTTAGCTAGAATGTGTTTTAGTGGGAAATATACTTTAGAAGAAATATTGAAGAAGATAACCGGAAAAGGCGGTTTTGTAGCATATCTTGATACAAACGATGGGAGAATAGTTAGACAACTTGCATCAGAAGGAGACATGAAGGCAAAGTTAGTTTATGAAGCCATGGGATATCAAGTAGCAAAAGATATAGGGGCAGCAGCTGCGGTTTTATGTGGAAAAGTAGATGCGATAATTTTAACTGGAGGCATTGCCTACGAAAAAATGATGGTAGACATCATAAAAGAAAAAGTGGAATTTATTGCTCCAATAACTGTTTATCCAGGTGAAGATGAAATGCTTGCTTTAGCTCAAGGTGCACTAAGAGTTTTAAACGGACAAGAAGAAGTTAAAGAATATAAATAGACTTCTATATATACTAAAGATTAGAAAGTAGTTGAAAAGATAGCATTTAGTATTACTATAATTATTGAGTATTAGTTTATTGGCTTTAATAAATTATGAATTAAGAGCGGATTCCTAGGGATACGCTCTTAACTTTTTGTGGGAAATTGCTTTGATAAATAGCAAGTAAACGTATTACTAAAGAAGTTGTACTATTTTGTAATAGGGAATTATTTATATATAATGTAAATGAACTAAAATTTAGAATTAGATAGAGGAGATAAAATGAAGCTAAAAGGTAAAATAATATCTCTTGTAATAGCTATCCTTGTAATTTCAATTGGAAGTATAACAATACTTTCTTTTATTGAAATGAAAAAGTTATTAAGAGATCAAATAGATAAAAATATGTTGAATATAGCGGATTCATTTGCATCAACCTATGAAGTTAAAGAATATTTGAAAGGAAATAAGGCAATTCCGATTGATCTGTTAAATAGTGAGATAGAGAAGGCACGTATAAAGACAAATGTAGAGTTTATCGTAATTATGGATATGAATGGCATAAGATATTCTCACCCAGATAAAAGTAAAATAGGAGAAAGATTTGCTGGTGGAGATGAAGATAGGGTATTAAGCACAGGAGAGCAGTATATATCAACAGGAAGTGGTACACTTGGTATTTCTGTAAGAGCATTTGCACCTATTTATGATGATAGTAATAAGCAGATAGGTGCAGTTGCTGTTGGTATGTTGTATAATAAATTTGATAACGAAGTCTATACGAAAATGTATAAATTTATTCCTATAATATTAATGGGATTAATATTGGGTATATCGGGAGCTATAGCTCTTTCTTATAATATAAAGAAGTCAATATTTGGACTTGAACCAG
Source organism: Clostridium sp. YIM B02569 (assembly GCF_022320765.1). NCBI lineage: Bacteria > Bacillati > Bacillota > Clostridia > Eubacteriales > Clostridiaceae > Clostridium > Clostridium sp. YIM B02569. The sequence continues at coordinate 123,582 of NZ_JAKJJX010000012.1, forward strand.
AAGAAATAGCCTTGGCGTTAAAGCAAAAAGAAACTGTAATTGAAAATATAAAGGAAGGTATAATAGCTTTAGATAATAATGGATGCATAACGCTATTTAACGGGCAAGCTAGTGAAGTTTTACATTTGAAAGAAAATGATATAGGGAAGCCGATTACTGATTTTACCTACGAAAGTATGGCTCTAAAAGTTTTAAACAGTGGGAAATCTATGACTAATATTGAGATAAAAGTTCGTCCTGGAGTAAACGTTATGTGTAAATACAGTATTATAAGAGGATTTAAAAAACAAATTCTTGGATTAGTTGTAACATTTGAAGATTTAAGTGAAGTTAGAAAAATGGCTGAGGAGTTAACTGGTATAAAGAAAATGGCATGGTCACTTAGAGCACAAAATCATGAATTTATGAATAAACTTCACACAATCTCAGGACTTATACAACTCGAAGAATATGATGAAGTAATTAAGTTTGTTAATGTAATAGTGGAAAGTAAAAAGAATATAACTACTATAATATCTGATAAAATAAAAAATGTATCTTTGGCAGCGTTAATACTATCTAAATATAGTAAGTGTGAAGAAGCTAGAATCAATTTGATAATAGATGATGACTCAAGAGTAATTAAATTACCACAATATATGACATCAGAAGAGTTAGGATCTGTTGTAGGAAATCTAATAGAAAATTCTATTGATGCAGTTAAAAATGATGGGACTGGTGAAATATATATGAAAATTTTTGAGGAAGATGATCAAATGAAAATTATGGTGAAGGATAATGGCTGTGGGATACCAGAGAATATCAGAAATTCTATTTACAACATTGGAATCACAAGTAAAGAAGGGGAACGAGGATTTGGGATGTATATAGTGAAAAAGATCATTGATGAAGCTAAAGGAGCTATTAAATTTAAAGTTGATGATGGTACTGAATGGGAGATATCTATACCTATGAGGAGGAGTTAAATATATGATTAAAACTATGATTGTTGAAGATGATCCGATGGTAAGACAAATTAATTCTAAGTTTTTGAAAAAAATAGAGGGATTTTCACTGGAAAAAGCAGTTGCAAACCTTTCTGAAGCAAAAGAATTTTTGATGCAGAAGCAGGTAGATTTAATTTTATTAGATATTTTTCTTCCTAATGAAAATGGCATAGATTTGCTAAAGTGGTTAAGGCAAAATGAAATATTATCTGATGTTATATTAATTACTGCTGATAAGAGTGTAGAGAGAGTAAAGGATGCTTTTAGATATGGAGTTGTAGACTATTTAATAAAACCATTTACATTTGAAAGGTTTAACGAATCTCTCAATATTTTTAGAGAAAGATTAAATAGCTTTGAAAATAGCCAGACTATGGAACAAAGCGATCTAGATAAGTTTATTTTGAGTAATAAAAATAAGAAAACAAACAATAGTGAAACAAAACCAAATCTAGAAAAGGGCTTGAACAAGTATACTTATAATTCAATTGCTAATGAGCTTAATAATACTAAAGAAGAGTATTTTACTACTGAGGACTTATCAGAAAAGTTAGGCATTGCAAAAGTTACTGTAAGGAAATACCTTGACTATATGAGCAAACAAGGCGAACTGGAGAAAATCATAGAGTATGGAAAGATTGGAAGGCCATTGTATAAATATAAAATAAAAGGTCTATAATGTTACGGTTCATGAATTCACGGATACTCTAAAAATTAGTAATAGAGTATCCTTTTTATATTGAACTAAAAAAAGTTTTCTACTAGCTGCATTTATTTCAGAAATTGTTTCGTTTTTCCCATCATGTATGCAACTTTAATCATTGACTTTTCATCTTTAGTCAGTTCTCTATTATACATTTTTTCAAATTGCTTTAATAAAGCTTCATTATCAATTACTTCTTTGGGTTCTGTAGTTCTTTTTGCTGGTGAAGGAACGTAAGTTTCAGGCTTCATGTATTTGTTATAGATACGCTTAAAAATTTCAGAAGTATAGTAAGCATCATTAAGTGCATCATGAAATTCACTATAAATTGGTATATTTAAAATCTCAACAGCATTTCTTAAACCAATTCTAGAATTTTTGGGTGCTTTAAGGTATTTTGAAGCATACTTCTGAATGTCAATATATTTTGAAATATATGAAGTAGATAGATTATAAAATCCCAAGTTTCTGTAGAGTTCCTTAATATCGCCAACGCCCCATACACACAGTAGTACGTCATCATCTCCAATGAACTCTAAAAAGGCTTTATGTACATTAATAAAGTTTTTGCAAGAAGAAACTTTATCGTATGTTATTTTAGTTAAATTCTCAACATATGGATGAATGGTTTTATATAGAGTTGGTTTGACTAAGGAATTGAATTTAGACACTTCTTGAAAATTATTATCTAGTTTTATAGCACCAATTTGAATTATTTCAAAAGGAATAAGTGGTATGTTAGTATCATCATTAAATTTTGAAAAATTAATATTATTGCAATCTTCAGAGGCATTACTTCTTTGGTTAAATTCTAAATCATATATTACATAATACATACTTTCACCTGCTTTTTGGTTAAGAATAAGAATACTATTTATATTATAGCCAATGAAGATGTGAATAATATAAACATAATAAAAAAGATTCAAAAATTTTTGAACCTTTTCAATATATTTATAATAGGAATTTATATTTATCAAAGAATTTTATCTATTATTCCATAAGATAAAGCCTCTTGAGCAGACATAAAATAATCTCGTTCCATATCTCTTTCAATTTCCTCTATTGGCTTTTTGGTTTTTTCACTATATATTTTATTTATTTTATTTTTTGTCTTTAGCAGCCATTCAGTATGAATCCTAATATCTGTAGCTTGACCTTGAAAACCTCCATGTACAGATGGCTGATGGATTAGAATCTCACTATTTGGAAGAGCATATCTTTTTCCAGGTGCGCCTGCTGCAAGTAAAAACGATCCCATACTTGCAGCTAATCCTAAACATATTGTTGATACGTCAGGCTTTATATATTGCATTGTATCATATATTGCCATTCCTGCTGTAATAGAACCACCGGGGCTATTTATATAAAAGTGAATATCACCATCTGGATTTTCTGATTCAAGAAATAGTAATTGTGAAGTAATTATACTTGCGGTAGAATCGCTTACTTGATCGCTTAGCATAATTATTCTTTCTTTTAGCAATCTAGAATAGATATCATAAGAACGTTCTCCTCGACTTGTTTGTTCAATAACCATTGGTACATAGCTCATAAAGATTCACTCCTTAAAAAATATTTTTGATGAATTCTAAACAGCCATAGAAAGGTAAGTTGTAGAATTCTTTCTTGAATGTATTGTTGTTAAATTTATTTTGTTTTTCCTAAATTCCTTAGGGGGGATTCCATAAAGCCTTTTGAAAGCCTTAGTAAATGATTCCTGATTACTAAATTGATATTTTAGCGCTATATCTATAATCTTATTTTCTGTAGTTAATAGTTCATTTGCAGCTTCCTCTAATCTTTTTTTACGAATATATTCAGCAACAGGTTCTCCAACCACTGAATGAAAAACCCTATGAAAGTGGTATTTGGATAAAAAGGCCTTATCTGCAAGTTCCTTTAGTTGTATTTTCTTATTTAGATTATTTTCTATATATTCAATGGACTTTTTTATACAAGCTTCATAATTCATGTAAGGCGCTCACCTCATTTAATCTTTTCCTATATTATATAGCAACATTTTATTTAAATCCTGTCTTTTTTTGCTCATTAAATATTTAAGAAACGATCAGAGTCAAGAGTTTATGTTCATTTTTAAATGATAGTTTTCAGTTGCTATGAAAAATTTAAATAATTAATAAATTAGATATAGTAATAATAAAAGAAGATAAAAAGTAATTATAACTATAGAAATGAATAACATGGAGAAATTTATGGGAAAGTCAAAGAAAGCCAATAGAATTGAAGAGGATAATATAATACAAATAAACAAGAAAAAATGTATTGGATGTACTGCATGCGCTTTTACGTGTGCTCAAGAAACTAAGATGGCGATATTAAAGGAAGTAGATTCAGGAAGGAAAACTGTGGATACTAAAAGTGGAGGATTTGGGGCTTCTGGATGTCTATATTGTGGACAATGTACACTTGCCTGTCCAACAGAAGCGATTGATGTAAGAAATGACGTAGATTTAGTTAAAGAAGCCTTAAGTAGTGGGAAATATTTAGTTTTAACGGCCTCTCCAGCAGTCAAAGCAACACTAGGAGAAGAATTTAATCTTCCAATAGGTACTTATGTTGGAGGAAAAATAGCTCCATCCGCGAAGAAATTAGGTTTTCAAAAAGTATTTAATACTGAATTTGGGAATGATATGACAGTTGTAGAGGAAAGTAGTGAATTCATTAAAAGAATTGCTAATAAAGAAAAACTTCCTATGTTTACGTCTTTCTGTCCTTCTTTCATACGTTACGCTGAAATATATCATCCAGAAATACTGGATAATATATCTACAGCGAAATCTCCTCAGCAGATGATGGGAGCAGGAATAAAAACATATTTTGCAGATGTTTATAATATTTTGCCTACCAATATAGTTGTTGTATCTGTACAACCATGTAGTGCTAAAAAATATGAGGCTGATAAAGAGGATATGGGGAGAGATAGTTACAAAGATATCGATATTGTTCTAACTGTAAAAGAATATGCAAATCTATTAAAAGAGAAAGGCATAGATATAACTGCTATACCAGACGAAAAACCAGATGATTTTATGGGGGAATATACTGGGGCAGCAGCTCTTTTTGGTATGAGTCAAGGAGCAATGCAAGCAATTTTTAGAACCGTGATGAGTTATTTAAAGAACGATATATCTGAGGCTGAAAATATGATATTAAAACCAGTAGAAGGATATAAGGAAATAGAAGAAGTATCGGTTATTTTAGGTAATAAGAATTGTAAAGTAGCAGTGGTAAATGGTCTAAAAGAAATCGAAAAATTTTTAGTCAGTAACAAATGGAAGGAATATTATTTCATTGAAGTAGTGGCATGTAACGGAGGGTGCATAAATGGAGGAGGGACTCCTAGAATAGGTGCAAAGTCTCAAATTAATGAAAATCTATGCATATCGTGTGGTACTTGTATACAAAATTGCCCTGTTAATGCGATACAATATAATGTTAGAGGAAGGGCAGAGGTTAAAGAAGAAGAGTGTGTTGGCTGTAAATTATGTAATAACGTCTGCAGAGCTAAAGCTGTACAGGTAAAATGTTATAATAAATCCTCAAATGAGTTGTTAGGAAAAGATTATAAAATATTGAGATCAGATATTCTAAGGAATATTGATAAAAAATCAATAAAAAGAGTGTCAGACGAAAATGAAAATCTTGAAAATATGTATAAGAGCTATATAGGAGATCCTAATAGCACAAGGGCAGAATCTTTGTTTCATACCAGTTATATTGATAAATCCAATGAATTTAGAAATAATAATACAAAAAAGAGACGAAGGCATTAACTGGATAAAGGAGAATGAATGACGAAAAACAAATAAGAAATATATTAAAATATATGGCGTTTATTGTTGAAATATGTTAATATATAGTTATACAAAAGATATAAACCCTCTCCCATTTATACCCACGGATAAGATGGACTATTCCTAAAAGGCTAGTCTATCTTATTTTTTTTGATATTTTACTTTATAGCTAAATTTTTATTATAGAATTCTTAATGAATTTATAAGTGTGCTTTTTTATTAAAATTTAATTTAATAATATATATTTGTGTTGTTATAGCGTTTATCAAATCAATGATTATTATATTAGGGTTTACTAACGATGATATAAATAACATAAAGATAATATTATGGTAAAATAAATATGCAAAGTTAGTGAAAAAATATATTATAGTTTATGTTATAATTTATTAATTCATATCAGTAGTGATTTTGTTATTATATGCTTTTAGTGGAGGGAAATAACAATTAATAGTGAAAAAATCCAATATTGTATTAATAAGATATCTGAATTTTTAGCAGTTAGAGATATTAACACGTTAAATCCTAAGGAACTAGAAAGAAAATTTGGATTAAAAAAAGTTGATGTATTAGTCTTATTAGGGAATTCTATACCTTATACAGTACAATGTGCTGTGAATGCATGGAAGAATAATATATGTGATAAGATTTTGATTAGTGGGGGGATTGGACATTCTACCCAAATACTAAGAGATGAAATAAGGAGAAGTTCAGAGTTTAATTCGATTGAAGTAGATGGTAGGCCGGAAGCTGATATATTTTTTGATATAATGACTAAAATTTATGGTGTTAACTCAGATAAAATTATTATAGAAAATAAATCTACGAATTGTGGAGATAATGCTAAAAAGACAATAGAATTATTATGGAAATTAAATATAGAATATGAATCTTTAATTTTGATTCAAGATCCTACTATGCAGCTTAGAACTTTTGCTTCATTTTCTAAGTATACATATAATAATGTTAAGTTAATAAACTATGCTCCATTTATTCCTAAGATTGATATAAATCTAAAATTGAGTAATATTGGAATTAATGGAATCTGGGAAGATAAAAGGTATTTGGAACTTTTGATGGGAGAGATACCAAGATTAAGAGATAATGAAAATGGATATGGACCTAATGGAAAGGAATTTATAGTCCATGTTGATATACCAAGAGAAATAGAAGAAGCATACAATAGTCTAAAGACACTGATTAATAATGAAGATTTTTACCGTAGATGTTGATTTTAGCAATTAAAATAAAATACATAATATATGGAAAGAGAGTTGTAAGTTTATGAATGATATTTTAAATGAGACCATGCTGCTTTGCCCAGTTTGTAAGGAAAAATTAGTTAAGGATATTTCAAATAAGATGTACAGGTGCAGTAACAAACATACATATGATATAGCAAAAGAAGGGTATGTAAATTTGTTAATAAGCAATCAGAAAAGAAGTAAGAATCCTGGTGATTCAAAAGAAATGGTTTTATCAAGAATAGATTTTTTATCTAGAGGATATTATAAAGCACTGTCTGATAAAATAAATGAAATAATAGTTGATGGGATGTCAGATAAAATTATCAACAAATTGAATATTGTAGATCTAGGATGTGGCGAAGGGTATTACTTAACAAACCTAAAAGATTATATGAATAAGAAAAATATTGAAGCTAATTATTATGGCTTAGATGTTTCTAAAGAAGCTGTAAAATACGCAAGTAAACTAAACAAAGATTGCGTTTGGGCGGTTGGAAACAATTTTAACATACCACTTGGGGATAAAACAGTGGATTGTATTATTTCAGTATTTAGTCCTATAGATATTGATGAGTGTAATAGAGTTTTAAAGAATGATGGAATATTTGTTAGAGTGTTACCTAGAACTAATCATTTAATACAACTTAGGAATATTATTTACTCTGAGGTTCATTTAAATGATAAAGTTTATAAAGCAAATGCAGAAGAAAATGATTATATAGAGGAAGCTAATGTAACATTCGATATAACATTAAATAAAGAAGAATTATTGAGCTTATTAAAGATGACACCTCATTATTGGAAGTCTACACCAGAGAATAAAGAGAAGTTAGAAGATTATGAATCCTTAGTTATAACTATAGATATGAGAATAGGTATATTTAAAAAGAAAATTTAATTGAGTAAAACTTAATCCAAATTTAATGTAAGCTTATATAGGCAGTGTTTGTCTTAGGAGTTTTATAACTAATATATTAAATTGATCCTTTTGTAGGCAAAGATATAGAAACTGTACAAAATAGGTATTATAATATATATTAATATGCATAATAATTTACTTATAATTCATAATTATTAGTTTTATTATGATGCAAATTATTATGTGAAAATTAAAAAAGTAAATTTGATCACGGAGGAAACATGCCAGAAACAGTATTACTTACATTTTTTTTAGCAAAAATTAGAGGATACAAAATATGTCCGTTATTTAAATCATGGGCTATTTATCCCCTAATTGTATTTGAAATATTCACGTTTGTTGGACAAGTTGCTACTTTTTCTGGCAATTATGTGATTATAAGAACCATAGGGAGATTGACACCTATTTATTTAATTACATATTTGTTTTTAATATTAAAATATGAATTATACATAAGTTCGATAATTGGATCGCTTTTTATGATTTTAGGCGGCGCATTAAATGATATTGCAATAAAAACTAATTGTGGATTTATGCCAGTTTACCAATCATTATCACGCCTTACAGGACGTTCATTAGAGAATTTTCAAGGAATGAATGATATTCATATATTAGGAGATTCACAAACTAAATTAAAGATATTAACTGACTTTATAGACTTAGGATACACTATTCTTAGCGTAGGTGATATATTTATAAGATTATTTGTGTTTTTAGTAATTTATAGTGCTTTAAAGAAAATTAATAATCAAGGGAGAAAAGAAGATGTTGAGATTAACAGTATTTGAATTTATATTTAGGTTAGTTCCAGAAGCATTTGTATTGATACTAGCAATGATAGCGTTATCTAATGTAAAACTTAATTCAAAAAGATATATAATTTCGAGTTTATTATTAGCAGTATGCGAATATGGAATACGACTTCTGCCTATAAATTATGGAGTGCCAACCATACTTGATATATTTGTAATGATTATTATTATGTGGAGTGTAAATAAAGCAGATGTGGTTTTGTCTATAAAGTCATCATTAATAACAACTATAGTTTTATTTATGTGTGAAGGATTAAATATGCTACTATTAAACATTGCGTTTAGAAATAGTTTGGATGTTATAATGCTAAATCCAGTATTAAAAGAAATATATGGGTTACCATCTCTAGTATGTTTTGCAATTATAACATTAATTTATTATTTAAAAAAAGGAATGCTTAGAGATGTTTAAAATTGAGAATATATGCAAAAAATTTTCTGGTTATATTGCACGTGAATTAAATCTTAATGATGATAGAAGATCAGTAATAAACTATGGAATATTTGCTTTTGCCCAAATTATGGTTTGCATAGCATTAGTTATGATATTTGGAATTGTTTTCAATGCAATGATTGAAGCACTTATCGTATCATTTACAACAAGTATGCTAAGGAAAAGCTCAGGGGGAGCTCATGCAAGTTCACCTGAAAAATGTGCGATTATAGGAACTGTTGTTAGTGTAGGAATGGGAATAATAGCGAAATATGCACATTTTGATTTGATTTTGATTATAGTGGTAGGAAGCATAATATTTGCATGGTCGTATTATATTATATATAAATTAGCTCCTGTTGATAGTGTGGCAAAACCAATTAAAAGTTATAAAATGAAAAAAAGGCTAAAAAAAGTGTCTATCATAACGTTGAGCGTTTACTTAACTATTGTATTAATTTTAATTTTGTCATATTTGCTAACAAAGAATCTTACTTTATTAACATATTCTTTGTGTATTTATATAGGCTTGTCGTGGCAGATTTTTTCTTTAACTAAAACTGGACATTTAGCATTGAGGTAGTTCGGACATTAAAAAACTAGGTTACTTAATTTAAAGGAGGTGAAGTTAATGAAACGAAAAATTTTAATGGTAGTAGCAACAGCAGCAACACTTATCGCATCAATTGTTTCTACTTCTGCATGTATATGGGGACATTATCAGCCAGAAGAGCCTAAGTGCTTAAGAGAAGAATAATTTACAAAGTGAGACCAGCATATTGGGTCTCACTGTAACTATTTATGAGGGATATGATATGAAGCGTGTAAAAGATGACAAAAAAAAACAAGTTAATGATATAATATCTGTAGTAAAATTATCTTCACTTTTATTCGTGGGTATAATTTTATGTAGAGAGTTTATTAAAAATACTAACTCGCAAGTATGGGAAATTAGTTACTATTATCAATATGTATTTCTTTGTGCTCCATTAATGATAATAACTTTAGTTTACTGCGCATGGACATTTTCAATAAAAAATAAGATTAGATGGAGGCATGGAACTATATTCAATAAAATCGAAATAGCAGTATTTATAATAGTGTTTTCGATAATTATATTTATATGTGGAGTAAATGAAAGCCAATATAAATTTTTGTATTTGTTTATAATAATAACAACAACAATTCAATATGGAATGAAACAAGGTATTATAGTTTCCTGTATTTCATCTCTAATTATTTTAGCTATGGATATATTTATGGAACCTAATGTAATAGTAAATACATATTTTGAAAATGATTTAATCTTAGCAGGAGTATTTATTTTGACTGCATGGCCCTTGGGATTCTATGTAAAGATAGAAGCAGAACATATTAAAAAGTTAGAGGAGTTAATAAATATTGATGGACTTACTGAACTTTATAATCATAGATACTTCTGTGACTCGTTAGCAGAGAAAGTTAAGAATGGAGATAGGAATAGCAAACCTGTATCCATGATTTTTATAGATATAGATTATTTTAAGCAATATAACGATACTCATGGCCATCAAAAAGGTGATTACGTTCTTAGAAGAATTGGTGAAATTATTAAAAGTAACATAGGAGAGGAAGATATTGCAGCAAGATATGGGGGGGAAGAATTCTCAATAATACTGCCTGATGCAAATGAGGAAGAAGCAATTCAGGTGGCAGAAAATTTAAGAAAAAAAATAGAGTGTACACGTTTTTATGGTGAAGAAAGTCAGCCTAAAGGGAAAGTTACAGTTTCAATAGGTGTATCAGTTTATCCATATAAAGCGAGAAATGATATAGAATTAATAAAAAGCGCAGATGATGCACTATACAGAGCAAAATTTTTCAATAAGAATAGGGTCGAAGCATATACATCAATTCTAGATGAAATCAAAAAAAATATAGATGAAAAAGATATTGAACTTGTCGCTTCGATAAAAACCTTGATTAGTGTTATTAATGCTAAAGATAGATATACTTATGGTCATGTAGAAAGAGTTGTAGTGTATAGTAGAATGATTGCTGATAAACTCAAATTAAGCAAAAGAGAAAAAGAAATTTTAATTTATGGCGCTTACATGCATGATATTGGCAAGATTAACATCAATAAAGAAGTGTTAATGAAAAAAATGAGATTAACAGATGAAGAATGGGAATTATTAAAGCAACATCCTGCTAATGGAGTTGAAATTATAAAATCTGTAGATTCACTTAAAGATATCATACCTTTAATCATAAGCCATCATGAAAGGTATGATGGAAACGGATATCCTAATAAACTAAAGGGCAAAGAAATACCTTATCTAGCAAGAATTCTGACAGTTGTGGATAGTTTTGATGCAATGACATCAAATAGACCATATAATACTAGAAAAACTTATGAGGAAGCTGCAGAGGAACTTGAAAAATGCAGCGGGACACAATTTGATCCTGAAATTTCGGCAGCTTTCATTGAAATAGTGAGAAAGAATGAGGGAGAGGCTTTTATAGAAGGCGTAAGCGATATAGGAGAAATACACATATAAATAAATCATAAATATCTATTTTAATCAAATTGCATGTTAATATTAGTTTTAGAAACTTAATAGTAGTAATTCACCTATTTGCTGTAAAAGAATAAGCTGTTTTTAGAAAGAAAGTTTATTAATGGAGGCAATTTGCATGGGTTACTATATTAAAGTAGAACCAGACGTTAAAGTTTATGTAGAAGATCTTAATGAAGAAGGAAGAAATACAATTGTATTTTTACATGGTTGGCCAGGAAGTCATAAATTATTTGAATACCAGTTTAATATCCTTCCTAAAATGGGATATAGGTGTATTGGGATAGATCAAAGAGGGTTTGGCGAATCAGATAAACCATACAGAGGGTATGACTACGATAGATTAGCAGATGATGTTAGAAGAGTTGTGGAAGTGCTTAATTTAAAAAACTTTACATTGTTAGGTCATTCTACAGGTGGAGCAATCGCTATTAGATATATGTCAAGATATGATAATGACAAAGTTTCTAAATTAGTTCTTTGTGCAGCAGCAGCACCAAGCCTTGTTCAAAGATCTTATTTTCCTCATGGGTTACAGAAACAAGCCGTTATTGATATAATTAAAGGAACATATAATGATCGGCCTAAAATGCTTCAAGATTTTGGAGATATTTTTTTCTATAAGCATATTACAGAGAGTTTTTCAAATTGGTTCTTTCAGCTTGGATTGCAGGCAGCAGGTTGGGCTACAGCAGAAGTTGCTAATACTTGGTTAGGTGAAGAAAGTTTGTTTTCGGATCTTGGAAAAATTAATGTTCCGACATTGATTCTTCATGGTATTCATGACCAAGTTTGTTTATTTGCTTTGGCTAAAGCTCAAAAGCAAATCATTAAGAATTCCAGAATTATGCCATTCACTGATAGTGGACATGGATTATTCTACGATGAAAAAGAAAAATTCAATGAAGAGCTAACAAAATTCATTGAACAGTAATATTCATGAGAGGTAAGTGACTGTAATTAAGTGATATTTTGATTTTAAGTTGAAGATAGGAATATGATATAGAAATTATATTTTTTATAAGGTTACAAATTCTAAAGAATATATATTGTTTAGAATAGTACCTTATATTTTCTTTTATGATGATTAATATAATGTAAGTAAACTTGACTAATTCTTATTTTATTGGTAAGTTAAATAAATGGTTACTAAATTAATCTGTATATATAGTAAAAGCAGAAATATTAATTATAATCTGGGAAGGATGATATGCTTTGGAAGAAAGTACTAAAATAGAAGAAAAAGGTAAGAAGAAAAGTAATTTTATTAAAGATTGGATAATACCAATATTTTGTGCTTTAGTAATAGCGTTTTTACTAAGACAGTTTGTATTTTTTAATGTATATGTGCCAACAGGATCAATGATTCCAACTATAAATTTAAATGATAAAATTTTAGTAACAAGAATACATAACTTTGATAATCTAAAAAGAGGAAACGTAATTGTATTTTATTCAGATGAACTTAAAGAAACTTTAGTAAAGAGATTAATAGGTTTGCCAGGAGATAAGATAGATATAAAAAATGGGGTAGTATTTGTAAATGGAGAAAAGTTGGAAGAAGATTATGTGAAAAATAAGGATGATTATAATGGATCATTCGAAGTACCACAAGGAAAGTATTTTTTCTTAGGAGATAACAGACCTGTATCATTAGATGCAAGGTATTGGAAAGAACACTATATAGATAGCTCTAAAATAGAAGGAAAGGCTCAGTTTATATTTTATCCTTTTAAAGATTTTGGAATGCTAAAATAATTTAAGAAAACCACTCGAGAGAGTGGTTTTAACTTATACTTATAAAATTAGCAGCTATTTCTCCATTACCGATTATTGATACTATATCACCTTTAACCATAGGACCTAAGTTAATCGTTTCGTTGACTGTATCGAATCTCTTAAAAAATTTTATATCTCCATCAGGATCTATAACAATTAAACTTGTAATGTTATTAGGAGTTATAAGTTTTGCAGTATAATTTTCTTTGCTGCTTTCAGAAATTTTATATATACCTTGCTTGTAAGTATTTGCTATTGGAATCGTTGCATTAGCATTGCTTATAGTAAAGATAAAAAATATTAAGAGAGTTGCTAAGAAGTTTTTTATTTTCATTATTTATACCTCGCTTTAATGCAGTTATAATTTTTTAAACGCAGCCAATAAAATACTGGCTGCGTCTTTACTTAAGTTAATTAGAGGAATAGAGATTAATGCATTAAATATATTCTGCAAAAACGTTATCTATTATACTTAAATATTAAATTTATAAAAATATAATAAAAACAATAGAATATTTTGTCGGATTATGTTAATATATAAGTGTACAAAAGAGTATGTCTCAAATTATATAAAACCTTAATAATCTCATAATCTCTTATAAATATGGATGCGGCTAAGTTGGGCCGCATCTTTTTTTTGTACCTTCTTAATAAATACTAATGTCAAGGTATAGTTTATAAGAAATTTTAATTTAACACTCATTAAAAATTATTTATAGGCAAATTATTTATATTATATTATCATAAGGAAAGTGGATTTTAAGGTCGGTATTTCATAATATGTGTTATAAAATAATATTGAAGGAAGTATATAATGTTAAAAGCAATTTTAAAGCCAGTGGAGAAGATTCTTACTAACAGATTTAATAAACCTGGATTGAAGGAGGAATTATCAAAACATCCAGATTATATTTCAAAAGCACGAGAAATTTGGGATATGATTGATGAGGATTTTGGAATTTCAAGTACAATTGAGAATGTACTAAAATTAAAAATAGACAAGTTTGATAATACTTTAATATCTAAATTTCCAGAATTAAAAAAAGAGGATATTGAGGAATTAAAACAAAATATACTTGAGAATTTAAATCTAGGCAAAGATTTTACATTTGGTAATGCAAAAGTAATTAAGGAATTGAATGATATTAATTCTAAGTTGCAAGAGGAAAATGAGAAACTAAAAAGTCAATTAAGGAAATTTGAATCACTACTTACTTCGAGTAGTAATTCGAATTTAAATGAAGCAGAAACAGTTGCTAATAAAGATGAAAAATAATAAGTTTATAAATTAATTAAGAGTAGCCATTTGGCTACTCTTAATATCATATGAATGAGTGTATTAATAATTTCAAATTTATTCATTCTTTATATTCTCTGTAAGGCATTTCTACTACAAAGCCGGTTTCGTTGAACTTATAGTTCGTATTACTAAGAGGTGGTCTATTATAAATTAAATTCATTCCAACTTTATAAAGAGCTTCTGCCATCTCAGATGGATCTTGGATAACAGTACCGAGCATAGAACCTTTTTTAATTAATTCTCTAGCCTCTGGTATTGCATCAGCGCCAACAACTGGTATTGATTTATTACCTATATTATAACCATATTTTTGCAAGGCATTAATGGCTCCTATAGCTAAAGTATCATTATTTGCAATTATAGCTTCAATTTTATCACCATACTTTAGAAACGTAGACTCCATAATCATTTGAGCAGCTTCTTTAGTTCCTTCTGAAGATATTCTGGAAAGTTCCTCTGTTTTTATTCCAGCTTTATTAATTGTTGATATAGAATACCTTGTTCTTGCAGTAGTTAGTGTGTTATTGTTTTTATCTGTTAACATAATATATTGAAGAATATTATCTTTATTTTTATCCATAGCTGCTTTGTTAGTGTTCCATGCATTAACAATTAAATTTCCTTGTAAAATTCCAGATTGTTCAGCTGATGTAGCTATTACAAGAGCTTTGGGATAGGATTTTATTGAAGTTGTTACAAATGGAACTATATTAAATAAAAGTACAGGAATATTTTTTGACTTTACTTTGTTAATAAATGAGTCTATATTATTTGCATCTAAATTAACTAAGTTAGCTAATAAAAGATCAAAATCTGTTGAAAGTGTTGAAGTTATAAGTTCGTTTTGTATGTCTGTATTATTCTTCCCATCAAGAAATATAAATTCTAGATTGTTAGCGTTTTCTTTTTGGATTCTTTCTAAGTTATCTTTAATCAAAGAAATATAAGCATCATTAAATGAAGAGAGAAGTACTACTATTTTTATAGTTTTTTCTGATTTAATTTGTGCGTTTGCATATATATTATTTTTTACTATATTTAATGATGTAACGATAAATAATGTTAATATAGTAGTAAAAATTATTATTTTTTTTAATACCTTCATTTGAAGCCTCCGGGTTCTTAATATAATTAATAGTTTTAGGTTGTGTTTTAGTAAAAAAAATATACTCTATTTTGTTAATGCAATTTATTAGATATGATCTGTAAGAAATGTATATGATAATAGTTATATAATTTTTATTTAATAAAAGAATTTTTGCTTTCTATAAAATATAAAAAAATTTCTGTAGGATCTAGGTTTAATTCTTTCGATAATTTTAAAATAAAATTAATATTAGGATTGCAAAGGGAGGGATGTTTTTCTAACTTAGATAAATAACTTTTGCTGATTCCTAATTTTTTTGCCAATTTCGACTGAGTTAAATTTAATTCTCTTCTTTTTCTCTTTAACATACTTATCACCTCATTTTATAGCTTTCGAAAAAAGTCGAAAGTTTCCTGGTAGTAAACAATATTTGTTATATAATGTAATTACTAATGGCTTTAAATACAATATATAGCTAAAAAGTATTTTATTGGAGGTACAGTATGGACAAAAAGAAAGAAATTGAAGAATTAAGGGATGAATTAAATAAAATAATTAGTGAAAGGCTGGACTATAATAAAATTTTAAAGTTGAGTCAGAAGTTGGATATTTATATAGTTGAAGCTATGAAAACAGATGTTGAAGGTATAGATAAAGAGTAGATAAAAATGAACTTAAATGGACAAACTCGATAAAAAGTCATTCCTCATAAGTGTATACAGATTTTGTTTTAGTAAGAAAAATAGTAGGGTTTAATTAATTGGAGAATGGAGAATATAAAATAAAATGAATTATTAATTGTTTATACTCTAACTTATTAAACAATATATGTTATAATGTTAATTAGTATTTAAAATAGTATTATATAGTAGTATACATACAATAACTTGGGAGGGAAACTATCAATATATGATTATAATATTAAACGTTATTATTGTAATTTTGCTTGTATTTATGAATGGTTTTTTTGTAGCAACAGAATTTGCAATGGTAAAGGTAAGAAAATCAAGGATAGAAACATTAGCAATGGAAGGAAACAGAAATGCAAAGCATACATTAAAAGTTGTTACGGATCTGAATTCGTATTTATCTGCATGTCAATTAGGAATAACCTTAGCGTCATTAGGACTTGGTTGGGTTGGAGAGCCTGCATTTGCAGAGATGTTAAGACCTTTAATAAATCTATTTAATTTGCCGGAAATAACATTGCATTCAATTTCAGTGGTTTTAGGATTTTCAATTATAACTGGTCTTCATATTGTACTTGGCGAATTGGCGCCTAAATCATTGGCAATTATAAACACGGAAAACATAGCAATGTATACAGCTTTGCCACTTATAGCTTTTTATAGATTGACTTATCCGATAATGTGGACTTTTAACCATAGTACTAATTTAGTTTTAAAGATATTTGGAATTTCACAAATTAATGAGCAAGAAGCAGCTCATACGGATGAGGAAATAAAGCTTTTAGTTGAAGATAGCTATAAACATGGATTAATAGACCAAACGGAATTAACTTTTGTAGATAACATATTTGACTTTTCGGAAAAAACAGTAAGGGATATTATGATACCGCGTACTGATATGGCATGTATTTTTATTGAAGATACTTTTGATGAAATTATAAATTATGCTTTAGAGGAACAACTGACTAGATATCCTGTATGTAGAGATAGTAAAGATAATGTAATTGGATTCATACATATTAAGGACTTATATAAACTTAAATTTGAAGGCAGTGATAACATAGAAGGAATTATTAGAGAAATTAAATTTGTTCCCGAATCATTATCAATTAGTGAATTGTTTAAAACTTTCAAAAAGGAAAAAGCTCAAATGGCAATAATTATAGATGAGTTTGGTGGTACAGCAGGGCTTGTGACTACCGAAGATATCTTAGAAGAAATTGTTGGCGAAATTCAAGATGAATTTGATGATGACGGAGAAGAGGAAATAAGAGAGACTGATAATGGTAGCTATGTAGTTGATGGTAAAGTTTTAATCGGAGATATCAACGAACTTTTAGATACTAATATTGAAGCTGAAAATATTGATACTATTGGTGGATGGATTTACTCTCAATTGAAGTCATATCCAAAACCTAAAGAAAAGATAAATTATGACAAGTATGAATTTATAATTTTAAAATGCGATAGAAAAAGAATAAATCAAGTATTAATTAAAAATTTAAGTGAATAATTTAAAACAGTGCTTTTAGATATTTCTGCATATCTGAGTGCTGTTTTTTTATTTGTTTGCTAAATTTTTCTTACATACGTTCAATAAGGCATAAGTATAAAAATATTCGTAACCAGAGCTGCATATCATCTTGTTTTCAAAGAATTAAAGCTATAAATTTATTTAAGGTTAAATTAAGAATTCAAGATGATTTTTATTCAGCAGTGAATAGGAAATGGTTAAATAATGAAAAAAATCACGCAGAGAATAGTGATGAAAAGAAGATAATTAATTTATACAAAAATACTTTAAATATTGATGCAAGGAATAAGCAAGGAATTGGACCGATAAAAGGAATGTTGGAAGAATTGAGAAATATTAAAACAATAGATGATCTTTCCGAGTTGACGCTTGAATCAAAAGTTGAAAGTCCTTTAATAGAATTTTCTTTGTGAAAGAGTTTCAAGAAATAAATTGAATAAATATAATGTGTTCGAATCGTTTGGATATATTGAATGAAAGATAAAGACACCGCTAATGGTGCTTTATCTTTTATTGAATTATATTTTTGTGGATGATTTAAGAAAATCAGAATGCAATCGTTTTATATGGCTTAAAAAGTATATATATGCAGTATCAAATATAAAACAGAAAATTCCTAAAGTAATGATTAATCCACTATGCAAAATAATGCTAGATGAGATTGTAGCTGCTAAGGTACCAATACATTTATTAATAGCTATAGTTAAACTTTGTCCCTTTATATCGGGTCTACCGACAAGCATTATTATGAATGATATAGACATTATGAGGTTTTGGATAAAAGCGGAATAGAATTTAGCTAAATCACCAAATTCTATGATAAAGAAATATTGGATAACAAAAGACATTATAAATATAATCAAAGTCCATGGCCAGAAGTATTCTTTATTTGTATGTTTTGGGAAATAGCGCTTCCCATATAATAGATAAGTTAAGATGACTAAAATGTCTAAGCATAGCCAAATTAAAGTGATATAAGTTGTAATATTTAATATATTATCTTTTAAATCGAAATAAGAATTGACACTTTCCCAAGCAAAATTAAGAGCTAATGCAATAAATGGAATTCCGCAAGCTTTATATCTAAAACCTAAATGAATTAATTTTACATAAACAATCGACCAACAAAATCCACAAACTAATAACAAAAATAATACCATAAAATTGCTCCCTTATAATTATAAAAGTTAATTACATTGTTAATATATGATATTCAGAAGCTAAGAAAACTAGACTCGTATTTATTAATTTAAATTAGTAAATACGAGTCTAGTTTTCTCTTTTTAGATCTTCTATTGGCTGATATACATATAGCTCACAGTAATTGTCTTTGGACCTTGAATTGTCTATATATTCAAACCTGAAGGTGGCAGCAAATTTATAGCCAGACTTAAAAATCCATTTTCTATATAACTGGACTAATAAACGGCCTAAATGTCTTCCGTTAAGATCGTCAGGGCGAAAGAAACCAACAAAACGGAACACTACATATTTATGAGCTGGTATAGAAATACTAATCATTCCTTCAGGTATAGTATTTATATCAGAAACTTGGACACTTGGAATGTAATATATGAAGTCATCACTACCCCAATCTGTAAAACCAAAGTATTCATGTGGGTTTATCAAATTATTAATTTTATGCTTATGATTATAGAAGAAATCTCGACCATATGAATTTGCGCTTTTATCACCAGATTTACTTAATATCTTATGCTTTATCCCAATCAAATTGAATTTTTGTTTAAAGACAAATTGAGGATTATATGTAATAGAATTACCTATGGATAAGATATCGTTGCAATTAATCTTTTCTTTAAGTATTAAACTTAAAGAAATCTTATCGGATCTAATTTTAAGAGGCGTATGTCCAAAACATTTTTTAAATGCTCTAATATATGATTGTTCATAATCAAAACCGTACTCAAGAGCAATATCTATAATTCGCATAGTTGTATTAATTAATTCGTTAAGGCTAGATGTTAATTTTCGACCTTGAACATATTCCATAATAGATTCGCCGGTTAAAGATTTAAAGATTCTGTGTAGATAATATTTTGATATTCCTGTATGTAGTGAGATGTCAGCCAAAGAAATCTTATTATAGAGGTTATCTTCAATATAAGCTACAGTTTCAATAATAGTTTCTTTTAAGTCTTTCATATTTTAAACACCTTTTCTAAAAATAGTTATTGAGATAAATGAAAAATAATAAGGCAATAATTTTATGTAATATATTTGATGCTGAACAAAATTAAATATATTAATTTATTCATTTTGGAAATATATCGGACATTAAAAAAGCAATATCTGTTCATTTTAATTAACAATTTACATATAAAATCATATTGAAAGATGATTTTAAATTGTTTAGATTTATTATATCGATTAAAAGTTATAAAGTAAATACTTTGTAAATTAGAAAGAATTATACTGTATTGGTTACGGAAAGTAGGAGGTTTAGTATGAGTAGAAGAGTAGTTATTACAGGGATTGGAGCAGTTACATCACTTGGAATTGGAGCAGATAAGCTTTGGGAGTCAATAAAGGATGGAAAGTCTGGAATTAGTATGATTGAGGGAATAGATGTTTCTGATTTATCTACCAAAGTTGCATCTCAGGTAAAAGATTTTGATCCAAGTAGCTTTATTGATAAAAAAGAAGTTAAAAGAATGGATAGATTTGCACAATTTGCTCTAGCATCAGCTCAAATGGCTATGGAAGATTCGGCACTTAATTTGGAAAAAATAAATAAAGAACGTATGGGAGTAATAATTGGTAGCGGCATAGGAGGAATTGGGACTTTAGAAAGTCAGTATGATGAATTGAAAGAAAGAGGTCCTAGAAGAGTAAGTCCGTTTTTAGTACCAATGATGATAGCTAATATGGCTTCAGGGCTTGTTGCTATAAAATTTGGAGCTAAAGGTTATAATGAATGTACTGTTACAGCGTGTGCAACTTCAACAAATGCAGTTGGGAACGCATTTAAAGTAATTCAAAGAAATGATGCAGATATAATGATTGCTGGTGGAGCAGAGGCTTGTGTAACGAAACTAACTTTAGCGGGTTTTTGTGCAATTAAAGCTATGACAACAAATCATGATCCGGCTACTGCATCTAGGCCGTTTGATTCAGAAAGAAATGGATTTGTACTTGGAGAAGGTTCGGGTGTTCTTATACTTGAAGAATATGAGCATGCTTTAAATAGAGGAGCTAATATAATTGGCGAAATAGTTGGATATGGGTGCACTAATGATGCGTTCCATATAACTGCTCCGGCTGAAGAAGGGGAGGGGGCTGCAAGATGTATGAAAATTGCGCTTGAAGACGCAAAGATTACACCTTCCGATATAGGATATATAAACGCTCATGGAACATCAACAAAAGCAAATGACAAAAATGAAACTATGGCTGTAAAATCTGTTTTTGGGAAACATGCGTATGAACTTGCTATAAGCTCAACAAAATCAATGACGGGTCATCTGTTAGGAGCTTCAGGTGCTATAGAGGCGATTATAACGGCATGTGCTCTAAGAGAAGGATTTATCCCTCCAACAATAAATTACAAAAATCAAGATCCTGATTGTGATTTAAACTATGTACCTAATGAAGGAAAGAATCTGGAATTTACTTATGCTTTGAGTAATTCCTTCGGTTTTGGGGGACACAATGCAACTTTAGTTTTAAAGGCATTTAATTAGTTTAAGTGATATAACGGGTTAAGTTAGCTTGTCTTGTTTAAAGAAGCTCTAGTAGCGACTTTTACATTAAAATTGTTGATAGTTCATTATTTTTGTGAGATTTTACAAATGCATAAGAAAATATGGATTATTTTGTTATAATATGATAATGTAGACATAAGCAAAACAATTCAAACATAATAATCTGAAAAACAGAATTAAAGATAGGTAGAGCGTTGCTCGGCCTATCTTTAATTCTTTAAGAAAACTAGATTTAAGACTAGAGATATTAGGTCAGAGTTTTAAAAAACACAACCATATATGCTATAGTCTATAATGATATTATAGACTATGGAGTTATACTGCTTTTTTGAGTGACATGCTATGATTAAGCTAATTTTAGATAGCTATATATTTAAACTCGGATGATTGGAAAATTTTCTGTGAGCGTAAATTGCAAATATGCTTAAAAAAATTAACCCTAATAATCCTTCCCCATTAATAATTTTTACATTACCAATAATAAATCCATAAGAAACATTATTATAAGAGTAGCCAAGTGTGGCTATGTTTATATTATTCCATAATATGTGCATTATACTTGGTAAAATTACATTTGGTGACATTGTATAAAGATAAGTAAAGCAATAGTTCAACGCAAAAATAGCTGCACATTGCAAAACTACATATGTAACTGCTTTAGGTAAACCAAAATGCATATTTAGAATAAAGAATGCTGGAACATAGTATAATGACCAAATGATACCCATTATAAAATTTGTTCTTTTAATACTATATCTTTTTAAAAGACGAGGTAAAAGGTAACCTCTCCAACCATACTCTTCAAATAATCCAGCTATAAAAAGTGTTAAAGAGATCAAAGTAATCTTTATAGAATCGAGAAATATGTACGATATATTTTCTGATAATACACCTTGTTTAGTTAAATATGCAGATGACCCGCATAGAAAGATCACAATTAATGGAAATGCAATAGCGAAAATTAAGCCCTTCAATGTGATTTTGTAAGTAAAGGGATTTAGTAATACTTTTAATGACCTTGATTCCATCAATATCGAAATTATAGCAGCGAAAGCTGGAATAACCATTATAATAGTTAAGGCTCCAATAAAACCTTTCGGTAAAAGTATTATACTTATAAAATAAGTTAATAAAAAAGTGATTGATAGGAATATTTTTTCGTATTTCATTTTTAAGCTCCTTTTAAAAACATAATTGTTTTAGTTCTTCGATATAATTATATTTTGTTTCGTAAAATAAATAACTTTGATTAATTATTATATCATATAGTTTAGAATATTATGTGGCAATGTTGGAATATTATATGAAAAATATGAAATGTTGCATTAGAAACTATATTTTTTGAGTTCTATTATTAAGAAGCAAAAATTTTTTATAGTCAATGCACTAATCGTTATTGAATATATATAATAAAAAGGGTATATTTAACAATTAAGTGGATAGTGTTATTATAAATATGGGATTATAAAAGAAGTCATTCTAAAGATGTACCATATTAGTTCGTGTGAATTGGACATTATAAAAAGGAGAGAGCTATGAAGAAAAAAGTGATAATAATAAATGGAACTATGGGGGTTGGAAAAAGTGCAACCTGTAGAGAGTTAAATAAAAAGTTGAAAAATTCAGTATGGCTTGATGGGGATTGGTGCTGGATGATAAATCCTTTCGTAGTTAATGAGGAAAATAAGAAAATGGTTATAAATAATATAAATTATTTACTGAGAAGCTTTCTTACTAATTCATCATTAGAATATATTATTTTTAATTGGGTTATACATATGGAAGATATTTTTGATGATATATTAGAACCGTTAAATGATTTGAATTTTGAGATTATCAAGATAACTTTAATTTGTGATGAAGATGCTCTAAAGAAGAGAATTTTAGGAGATGTAAAGTTAAAGTTAAGGGATGAAGAGTGCGTAAGTAGAAGTGTTGAACGTCTTGATTTATATAAAGAAATGTCAACTAAAAAGATTGATACAAGCAACATTTCTGTATTGGAAACTGTAGATAAAATAATGAAAATTATTTAAAAATAAATCTTATTTATTTTTAATGACATGGAATATATTTAGGGAAAAAAATGTATACTGTGTAGATACCCCATTAACTAATACTTAACTTTCTTATATTAATATTTTATAGGTGGATTATCCACCTATATTTTTTTGTAAAACTATAAAATTTAAATATAGATAAATAATGTTAAAATTATTATAACAATTATGAATAAAATGTAAAAAACAAGGTTTTTGATTAGAGATATTTTTAATAATACTATGGTATTTCGAAAAAATATATAGGGGGTAGTCCTTTGCAGAGTCAAGGTTTAGAGCATATAAGGGCGGACGATAGAGTAAAAATAAGTAAAACAGAGGAAGCTACAGCTATTTTCTTTTTAAAGAGAATCTCTAAGGAAAAACATGTTGAATAATGTCGAAAAGATGATAGTATTAAGGCATGGACTTCGTTGAAAGAGTAAACAAGTAAAGCAATTAATAAAGAAAATGTTTACTTTAAAAATTCAGAAGACAAATAAAAAAACAAAGGAGAAAAACTAATGAAGAAAGCTTTTTTAAGAAAGATAGTGACGGCTGTTATTGCTGCTACAACAATGACTAGTATTGCACCATTAGGAGTATCTGCAGCGACTACTAATTCAATGTTTAACAATTATTACAATGTATTCTCTAATGGAGGATTACAAACTGGTTGGGTTAATAACAATGGTCAATGGTCATACTTTGATAATAGTGGAGCAATGCAAACTGGTGTTATTAAAGTTAATGGTGAGACTTATTGCCTAAATCAGAATGGTATAATGGAGATTGGAAAGGTTTTAGTAAACAATAGAATATATACAACTTCTCAAAGTGGACAAGTTATAGGGACTAAAGCTCCATCAAGTGATAAGGTATTCGATTCTGGAAATAACGTAGTACAAGATAATAATAAAACATCTACAGTAAAACCTTCAAATACGACAAGTACAACAGGAGGTACAACTGGAACTGTAACAACAACTAAACCCACAACAGGAAGTACGACTGGTACTGTAACTACAAAACCTACAACAGGAAATACAAATAGTACTGGCACAACAACAACTGGAAATACAACAAATTCAGGAAGTACAACAAATACTTCTACAAGTACAAGCTCGCTAGATGTTCAGGGGTTACCTGAGTTACCAGCTAATTATTCTGTAACTGTACAAGCTGCTGCTGAACAAAAGATTCTTGAATTAATGAATGCAAAAAGAACAGAAGCGGGTTTAAAACCGTTAACATTAGATAATACTTTATTACAAGTGGCTAGATATAAGAGTAATGATATGATCCAAAATAATTTCTTCGACCATACAAATCCAGATGGAACAAAGTGGACAAATTGGTTGCAAGCAGTAGGCTATAGATACACTACAACAGGTGAAAATATAGCATACAACACATATGATGCTGTTGAATTATTTACTCAATGGTGGAACTCACCAGGTCATAGAGCAAACATGATGAATTCTTCATATACTAAAGTTGGTGTAGGAGTTCTTTATGGAAATGGTAAATACATGGGAACACAAGAATTCTCAAACTAGTAAGCCATAATAATTACATGTGGCTTATCGAAATAAAGGACAATTATTTTTATGAAAGTCCTTTATTTCTAGTTTTTGATATTTGGTTTAATCATAGAACTTAATTTAATTATACATAATCAATGGAATTGAAATGAGGAGAATATACCCTAAAAGGTAATGTCTAAAAGACTGTGCCGTTTAGGGTATATTTTTTATCTTAATTAGTACATATGTATATAATTTTAGGTTATCCTTATTATAGAATGTGATTATAATATCTAGTAAAAAGTGCGATGTTTATAGCTAATTTCGAAAGAATTTTAGCATAATATTTTAATGAATTTTTGTAATTAAATATGGAATTTATTTGGGATTTTTCGAGAAATTAAAATATGTATTATATAAGAAGTATTGTTAAGCTTTTTATAATCATTAATTTTATTTCTCGTATAGGTATTGTAATAATAAATCTATATTTAGAATTGAAGTAAACTAAATATTAAAATAAAATTAGAGTGTAGAAATTTGATTACGCTATGGTTATATAAAAAAATATTTTTATATTGTAAATGTAAGGAGGAAGTTTTATGGCTTTTAGTAAAGATTTTTTATGGGGCGGTGCTGTTGCAGCTCATCAAGTTGAAGGTGGTTGGAATAGGGGGGGGAAAGGTCCCAGTGTTGCAGATGTAATGACCGCAGGAGCTCATGGAGTACCAAGAAGGATAACAGATGGAGTGATTAAGGGAGAAAATTATCCTAACCATGAAGCTATTGATTTTTATGGACATTATAAAGAAGATATTGCACTCTTTGCAGAAATCGGTTTTAAATGCTTTAGAACAAGTATTGCGTGGACGAGGATTTTCCCTAAAGGTGATGAATTTGAGCCTAATGAAGAAGGTTTGAAATTTTATGACAATATGTTTGATGAATTATTGAAGTATGGAATCCAACCAGTTATTACGTTAAGTCACTTTGAAATGCCTTATCATTTGGTCAAGAAATATGGAGGGTGGAGTAATCGAGAAGTTATTGGATTTTTTGTACGTTATGCAACTACTGTAATGGAGCGCTATAAGAACAAAGTTAAGTATTGGATGACTTTTAATGAAATTAATAATCAGAAAAATACTATAAATTCTATATTTGCATGGACTTGTTCAGGGATCCAGTTTAAAGAAGGTGAAAATAGAGAAGGGGTAATGTATCAGGCTGTTCATCATGAATTAGTTGCTAGTGCATTAGTAGTTAAGAAAGGGCACGAAATAAATCCTGACTTTCAAATTGGATGTATGTGTTCATTTGTTCCTATATATCCTTTCTCCTGCAATCCAGATGATATGATGCTTCAAGTTGAATCGATGCATGATCGTTATTTGTTTGCTGATGTACATTGCAGAGGTCATTATCCTTCTTATGCATTAAAAGAATGGAGTAGAAAAGGGTATGATATCAAGATGGAACTAGAAGATGCTAAAATTTTAGCTGAGGGGACTGTAGATTATTTAGGGTTTAGTTATTATATGTCTGATGTAGTTAAATCAGGAGTTAATGAAGTTGATAAGGATTCGGTAAATGGAGGGTCAAGTGCAAGTGTTAGGAATCCACACGTAAAAGCTTCGGATTGGGGATGGCAAATTGATCCTGTTGGGTTGAGATATTCTTTAAATTTATTATATGAAAGATATGAACTTCCATTATTTATAGTAGAAAATGGATTTGGTGCTATTGATGTTAAGGGTGCAGATGGTTCATGTAATGATAATTATAGAATAGATTATTTAAGGGCGCATATAAAAGAAATGAAAAAAGCAATTGAATTAGATGGTGTTGATTTGCTGGGATATACTCCGTGGGGATGTATTGATTGTATTTCATTCACTACAGGAGAAATGAAAAAACGTTATGGATTTATATATGTGGATAAAGATAATGAAGGAAATGGAACGTTAGAGAGATCTAAGAAGAAATCATTTGATTGGTATAAGAAAGTAATTTCATCTAATGGCGAAGAAGTTTAAATAATAGGCATAATTAGGAATGATGAAGTTTAAAATTCTGAGTATATATTAATAGGTGGAATTAGAGTGGTAGTTGTAACTACATCTATTATTTAACAGAAGCAAAATATTTTTATTGTATATATTAATAATTCATATAGAATATCCTTTATAAATTTCCTATATTAAGACGCTCACAAAATATAAATCAATTAGGAAGATTTTATTTGTTGTGAATGCAAACTTATTCCTAGAATGAAATAGAACTAAAGAATGAAGCCTAAAAATTCAAAATAATTTAAGTTAAGTAAATTTAGGAGTAGAAATACACAAAATACTGTGGTAAAATATTACTTATTTTGTTGCATATGCTAATGATAACGGATAACTTAGGAGGATACTATTATGGAAGATAGAAGGCACCTTGAGTGCATAGAAGAGACTTCTTATATATTATTAAAAAATCATAAAGTTTTTAAGGTGAGTCAACAGTTTGCAGAAATTACGGAATATACAACTGCTGACTTGCTTGGAAAAAGTATCAAAGAGATATTTAAAATTCTAAGAGTCGGCCCAAGCGTTGATGTAAAAAACATCGCTAAAAAGGCCGACTATTTTTTATTTACTAAATCTCTTGAATTTAGATCAATTTCAATGGAAATAATTAATGGAAAAGATACTCAATTATTTATTATAAGAGAAAATCCAAATTCAAGACTTGAAGTTAAACATGCATACTTATCAGAATTATGTAAATCAAACTTTGTGGGAGTAGCAGTTTATAGTGTTCCTGACATGATACTTATTAAAGCAAATCAGGAATATTTAGATTTCTTAGAACCTCCATTTGACCAATCATATTATAGTATAGGGCAAAGCATAGAGAAGATTATATTAGGATGGAGCGGAAGCAAAGTAGAAAAATTTTGGAAGGAAGCTATATTTACAGGAAAAGCAGTTCAAGTAAAAGAATATGAACATATTGGATATGAAAGGGGAATTACATATTGGGATTCCATAATTATTCCAGTTACAGAAGGTGGAAGTATCAAATATGTGGTAAGTAATACATCTGAAGTTACAGAAAAGGTACTTAATAGAAAGAAAGTTGAAGAACAAATGGATGCCATTAACATTCAAAACAAAGAAATGGAGGCTATATTTGAAAGTATTCCAAATGGAGTATTCGTTAGATCAAAAGAAGGAGATATACTTCAGCAAAATGAGATATCGAGAAAATTGATTGAATACCCTAATGAGGAAAAGACTTCACATGGAAAAAATAGTGAAGCTAAATACTTTAATGAATCAGGAAAAGAAATTGACATTGAAGATATGCCATCATTTCGCGCTTTGAAAGGTGAGAAAATTAAAAATCAACGTATTACAGTTATAGATAAATGTAAAGAAAGTGTTTTAGATATGAGTTCTTCACCTATTTATGATAAAGAAAATACTGTGTTAATGTCAGTTACTGCATTTGATGATATTACAGAACTTGTAAGTAATGAGAAAAAAATTAGAAATAATAGAGAGCAATTAAAAGCGATTATAGATAACATGTCTGATGGAGTTGTAGCTATAGGAAAATGTGGCAATCTGGTTATGCTTAATAAAGCAGCAGAGAAACATTTTAATGTTATAAAAATAATTGAAGGAAGAAATAAAAACGATGGTGAAATAAAATATTTTGATATTAATATGAAGGAATTGAAGGAGGGGAGCCTTCCGTCAGATAGAATTTTAAGAGGAGAAATAATTACTGAATATAGAATAATTATAAAGAGATATAGCGAAAATATATATATGTGTATAAGTGGTAATCCTGTATATGATGATAGTGGTAATTTCTTATTTGGAATGATGTGTATGAAAGATATAACGGAAAAAGTTAAACAGGAAAGAATCATAAAATCTCAACATGATTCAGTTTTGCAGGCGGAATTTGAAAGGAATGAAGCATTAGAAAAAACAATAGCTATGAAGGATGAATTTCTTTCTATAATATCGCATGAATTCAGAACACCACTAAATGTAATTAATTCAGCAGTACAAGCTATGGAGTATATTTGCTTTAATGAGTTATCAAATAATACTAAAAAATATTTGGGGATGATAAAACTTAATGCATTTAGGCAATTAAGGCTAGTAAACAATATTCTTGATATAACCAGTTCAAATTTGAAGAGTACCAAAATAAATAGAAAGAACATAGATATTGTGTTTTTTATAGACGTGATTGTTGAAGCTGTAAGATCATATGCTAGTAAAAAAGAAATTGGTTTAATATTAGAAACATCATATAAAGAATTTATGGTCGCTATTGATAATGAAAAATTCGAAAGGATACTTTTAAATCTGCTATCTAATGCTATTAAATTTACTTCTGATAATAAGAAAATAACTGTACGATTTAATGCTTTAAAAGAAAATATATTTATAGAAGTAAGTGATGAAGGTATAGGTATTTCAAGTGCTAAAATAGATACAATTTTTGAGCAGTTTGGGCAGGTAGATAGTTCTCTATCTCGTCAAGTGGAGGGGACAGGATTAGGATTATCATTAGTTAAGAAATTTGTTGAGGAACTAGGTGGGAGAATTTTTGTAAATAGTAAAGTTGGTAAAGGAAGTGCTTTTATAGTAATGCTGCCAAATGAAAAGGTTACCGAAACGTATGATTACAGATCATCAAAAGAGTTTTTTTACAATCACATTTTAGAATCAACTAAGGTGGAATTTTCTGATATTTATCTATGATCATAAAAGAATTGCAGTAAAATTAATGGAGGAGATTTTTATGTTTATGTATGCATTTTCTATTATAATTGTTGTTGTATCAAATATGATTTATCATATTTGCTCAAAATCAGTTCCGGAGAAGGCTAACCCTTTCTCTTCTTTATTCATTACTTATTTAACTGGAGTAATTGTAGCCGCTATAGCATTTAAATTTTATAAATCAGATAAAGGATTTTTTGAATCCTTTGATGATCTGAATTGGGCGAGTATATTACTAGGGTTTGCTATTGTTGGTCTTGAGTTTGGATATATAATGGTATATAGATCAGGCTGGGATATAAGTATAGGATCTCTAGTATCTAATATTCTTATTGCACTTATACTTATTCCAGTAGGTATAATTTTTTATAAGGAAGGCTTTAATATAAATAAATTAATAGGAATAATATTATGCATTCTTGGACTAATATTTATAAATAAAAAGTAAGAATCAATCACTACAATTTCGTAGTGATTGATTTTTTGTTTAAAAGTTAAAAAATTCTCACAATATTAACTGTTTAATATTCGTATAATTTAAGAAGATTTAATTGTAGTGCTTAGTTATTTTAAGATTAATAAATATATTTTATATATTTGATTAAAATTTTAATATGCTAAGGTTATAATTTTAAAAAAGTAATCATATTAAAATACTATGAATTGAAATTTGAAAAATATATTCCTAGAATTTATGTTGGGAAGTATTTTAATAAAATCAATAACTTAATTTATATGAATTAAAATCAAGTTATGAAAGAGAGGAATATTTATGTTTCGGAGAAAAAATAAAATATTGGCTGGTATGCTTTCAATGCTATTATCTATATTGCTATTAAACGGTTGTGGAAGTACATCTGCAGAAATACCAACTAATTCATCAGCCGATAATCAATCATCAAGCGGTGAATCTGTATTAAGATATGCTGTAGAATCTTCACCTAAAGGTTTGTTTAGCCCATTATTATCAAATACAACGTATGATAATAATGTAAATAGCTTGGTATATTCACCATTGATTTTATTGGATGAGAATAATGATTTTAAGCCTGGACTTGCAGATAAATATGAATTTTCAGGTGATAATCTTACTGTGACATTCAATTTAAGAAAAGATGTCAAATGGCATGATGGAGAAGATTTTACAGCAGATGATGTTGCATTTACATTTACTAGCATGGCTGATCAAAAGTACACAGGATCAAGATTCAATGAAATTTCCAAAATAGTTGGTGCGCAGGATTATCATGATGGTAAAGCAGATTCTATAAGTGGAATTAAGGTTATTGATAAATATACCATAAGCTTTACATATTCTAAAGTTTATGCGCCAGCATTATCAAATTTTTCACAACGTGGAATTATTCCGAAGCATATTTGGAGTAAAGTAAATGTTGCTGATTGGGATAAGCAAAGTGATTTGCTTAATAAGCCTGTAGGAACCGGACCATATAAGCTTATAGATTTTAAACCAGACCAATATGTTGAATTAGCTAAAAACGATAGCTATTTTGGAGGAGCTCCCAAAATAGATAAATTTATTTTTAAGGTTGCTAATACAGAAACAGAGCTTTCGGAGTTAGCAAAAGGGGATCTTGATATTGTTGAACTTTCAAGCACAAAAGAAGAAGATTTAAAGATGTTAAAAGATGCAGGTATAAAAATAGAGGAGAAACCAAGTGCGAATTATCAATTTATGACTATGAATAGCAATAGAGATTTCTTTAAAGATAAAAGAGTACGTCAAGCAATCACTTATGCGATAAACAGAAAAGGCATAGTTGATAGTTTACTAGGTGAACATGGACAAGTAATAAATGCACCTATATCTCTAGCTGGATGGGCTTATCCTAAGTCAGGACTTAATACCTATGATTATAATGCAGATAAGGCTAAAGAATTACTAAAAGAAGCTGGATGGATTGAAAATAATGGAGTTCTTGAAAAGGATGGTAAGAAATTTGAAGTGGATTTAATGGTTCCGACAGGAAATAAGGTTCGTGAACAAAGTGCTCCAATTATTCAGCAAAATTTAAAGGATGTAGGTATTATAGTAAATATCAGTACTATGGATGTTGCTTCTGCTATGGCAAAAACTAAAGGACAAGGAGATTATGACATGGGATTATTAGGATTCACCTTAGAAGTTGATCCAGGTGATGCCGATCGTTATTGGTCTTCAAGCATTGCAAATAATTCTCAATTTAATTTTTCGAATTTTATAAATGCTAAAAGTGATGAATTTATAGAAAAGGCTGCAACTACTATTGATCGTAATGAACGTAAAGAAGTTTATGCAAAATGGGGACAATTATTGAATGATGAAGCACCATATGTATTTTTATATTCACAAAATGCTATTCGTGCTCATAATCCCAAATTGCAAGGATATAAGTACTCAGCATATTCTGTATTTCCAGACATACAAAACTGGACGATTTCAAAATAGTAAGTTACTGCGCAAGAGTGATATGGAAGTAAACTATAAAAATTAAAAATTTGATGTATTGGTTAGGGTAAAAGCCCTAACCGATATGATTTTATAGGAGGAGGTGATTGTTCTGCAAAAATATGTATTTAGACGTTTAATACAAACAATACCTGTATTAATTGGAATTTCTATAATTGTTTTTATACTTGTAAAGCTACAACCAGGAGATCCATTTTCATCTATGATGGATCCTAATCTTTCACAAGAAATGAAAGAAAAAATGTTGGAACAATTGGGATACAATGATCCCATATTAATTCAGTATTTTAAGTGGCTAATGCAAGCTTTACAGGGGAATCTTGGATATTCTATTCAATTTAAACAGCCGGTTCTAAATGTTATAGGCAGCCGGCTGGGCAATACAGTTATCTTATCTATATGCTCAATGATTCTTAGTATTTTAATAGCGATTCCATGTGGAGTTATAAGCGCCACAAAACAGTTTACTAAAACTGACTACATTGTCACAGTATTTGCATTTATAGGATTATCTATTCCATCCTTTTTCTTTGGTATGATTTTGATTAAAGTGTTTTCTGTAAATCTAGGATGGCTTCCTATATCGGGTATGGTGACTACAGGCGTTAATTTAACTGGCTTATCATTTGTAATAGATGTTGCAAAGCATATGTTATTGCCGATGATAGTTCTTGCACTAATGAATACGGCTAGTTTAATGCGTTATACACGTTCTGATATGATTGAAATTTTAAAAACAGATTATATACGTACAGCACGTTCAAAAGGAGTTAGGAAGAGGAATGTTATATACCAGCATGCCTTAAAAAATGAATTACTGACTTTAATTACAGTAGTAACTATGCAGATACCATCATTATTATCAGGCGCTCTTCTTACAGAGACAATTTTTGTTTGGCCAGGGATTGGAAGGCTGAACTACAATGCTGTTATTAGCAGGGATTATCCACTTATTATGGGCATAGTTATGATGGTTGCGATAATAAGTTTATTTACGAATTTATTGGCAGATATACTTTATGCAGCCGTAGATAAACGTATAGAATTTGATTAAGGGAGGAAAGGTGTGTTAAAACATGTGATTTTAACTAGGTTTCTAAAGAATAAGCTGGCCGCAATTGGTTTTTGTCTTTTAATTATATTTGTATTAGCAGCAATTTTTGCACCATTTTTGTCAGGTTATGGGAGAGACACGATAGATTTAATGAATATAGAAAGTCAACCAAGTTTAAGGCATTTATTTGGAACAGATGAACTTGGAAGAGATGTATTTACTAGATTATTATATGGTGGACGCATTTCATTGGGGATTGCAGTAAGTGCAACTGTTTTGCAGTTGTTAATAGGAGTTACGTTAGGCTGCATCAGCGGATTTTATGGAGGCTGGATTGATAATGCAATCATGCGTATAGTCGATACAATTATGTGTTTTCCTTTCTTTGTGATAGCAATTACAGTTGCTGCGCTAGCTGGACCTAGTGTTTGGAACGTAATTTTGATTATAGGTCTTTTACAATGGACGGGAGTTGCTAGAATTGTAAGAGCTGAAATTCTTTCTATTAAACAAAGTGAATTTATTGAAGCTGCACGAGCTATGGGGCTTAACAGTTTTGAGATTATTATTAATCATTTGCTACCCAATACATTATCACCGGTTATAGTGAATGCTACGTTAGCTGTTGCACAAGGGATTTTAATGGAAGCTGGTTTAAGCTTCTTAGGATTAGGAGTAAAACAGCCCGAGCCAAGCTGGGGGAATATATTATCAGCAGCTCAAAGTATGCGTGTATTGCAATATGAATGGTGGCTTTGGATTCCTGCAGGAGTATTGGTATTCTTATCAGTTCTATCAATTAATTTTGTAGGGGATGGACTTAGGGATGCTCTTGATCCCAAAATGAATATATAGGAGGGGGGCAAATATGGATAAACAAATTCTCTGTATTAATAATCTATCTGTTAGTTTCGGGGAAGGAAAAGATAAAGTAATAGCTGTAGATGATGTAAGCTTTGCTTTTGAAAAGGGCAGAATACTAGGAATTATCGGGGAATCTGGTTGTGGTAAGAGTACTTTAGCTTTATCTATCATGGGATTGTTACCAGATAAGATAAGTAATATTGAAAATGGAGAAATATTATTTAATGGAAATGATTTAAGTAAGTTTACAGAAAAACAATTTGAATATATTCGTGGAAATGAAATTTCTATGATATTTCAGGAACCAATGACTTCACTAAATCCAGTATTTAAAATAGGAGGGCAAATAGCAGAGCCGCTAAAGATACATAAAAGTTTGTATGGGAGAGCGCTTAAGGAGAAGGTAATTGATATTCTTAGAGCAGTCCATATTCCAAATCCAGAAAAAGTTTATAATTCTTATCCACACAACTTGAGTGGAGGGATGCGTCAGAGAGTAATGATTGCAATGGCTCTAAGCTGTGAACCAGAAATATTAATCGCAGATGAACCTACAACAGCGCTAGATGTAACTATTCAGGCTCAAATTCTATTTCTATTAAAAGAATTAAATAATAAAGTTAAAACATCTATTTTGTTTATTACCCATGATTTATCGGTAGTTGCTGAAGTCTGTGATGAAGTTATGGTATTGTACGGAGGAAAGGTGGTTGAGCAATGTAATGTATATGAGTTATTCGATAATGCTAGACATCCTTATACTCTTGGATTATTGGAGTCACAACCGCATAGGTGTGAAAGTGGAAAACCTCTAAAAAGTATTGAAGGAATAGTGCCATCTTTATCAGATATGCCATCAGGGTGCCGATTTAGTAATAGATGTTCTAAAAAGTTTTGTGTAAAATGCGAAAGCGAGATTCCGCCATTATTTAATATTAGAGATAATCATAAAGTAGCATGTTGGTTATATGAGGAGGGAAAGGATTTTGATTGACACTATTTTAGAAGTAGATCGGATTAGAAAGAAATATGTAATTGAAAAAAGCTTTTTGGGAAGAGAAAAGATTGTTTTAGATGCGGTAAATGATATTTCATTCTCAATAAAAAAGGGAGAATGTTTTGCGTTGGTAGGAGAATCAGGATGTGGAAAGTCTACAACAGCCAGAACTATATTGAAATTAATAGATGCTGATGGTGGAAAAGTAATATTTGAAGATAAGACTTTATTTGATGTCGAAAATAAGAAATCAATTAGTAACAAAGAAATGTGCAGATTAAGAAAAGATATGCAGATTATTTTTCAAGATCCATTTGCTAGTTTAGATAAAAGAATGAAAGTTGGACAAATTATAGCAGAAGGAATTAAGAAACATAGATTGATACATGGGAAAGATGCATTTAATATAGCAGAAGAATACTTAAGGATTTGTGGTATGGATAAAGAAGCTATAAATCGATATCCTCATGAATTTAGTGGTGGTCAACGTCAACGAATAGGAATTGCTAGAGCTTTGGCTGTTCAGCCTAAATTTGTGGTCGCAGACGAACCAGTAGCTGCATTAGATGTTTCTATTCAAGCACAGATTATAAATTTACTGAATGAATTAAAAACACGATATCTACTAACTTTTCTGTTTATATCTCATGACTTAGGCGTTGTAAAATATTTCTGTGATAGAATTGCAGTTATGTATTTAGGGAACATTGTTGAGCTGGCTGAAAAAAAAGATTTATTTGATAATCCGATGCATCCATATACAAAAATGTTACTTGAATCTATGCCGGTTAGTCATCCAAAATTGAGGAAGCAGAGGCTTAGTATAAAAGAATCAGAGATAACATTGAAAGATAGAGAGAATGGGTGTAAATTTTGTAATCGCTGCGTATATGCATATGAGCGATGCAAAAATGAAATTCCTGTTTTTAAAGAAATTGAAGGTGATCATTTTATTGCATGCCATTTATATGATTGATTGGTAAACTTAATATATTAATCCATTAATTTTATGAATTATTACACCATTTGAAATAGAGGAATTTGAATATTTTTGTGGAAATATAGAATTTATGAAATATATTAAATTTAAAGAAAAAGTTTTTTATACTAATATGCTGAATTTTCTTGGTTTACAGAATGAAAACGCTGCTTAAACATAAAAATTAGCAATAATAGATTCAGATTATTATACAAGAGAGTGAGGTGTAAAATAGGAAGATACAAGCTAAATCATAAGTATCTATCCTATTAAGTGAATGAGTGAAACAGGTATATGTGGTTGGTTATCAAGAGATGGAAAATTTTATGAATGTGGTGAATCTAAACATAATCTTTTAGCATCCAGGTTAGAAAAAGAATTGGGATTAGAAATGTTTGATCAGGAGAAATCAATTTATCTTCATGATACAGCATTGCTAGAGACTCTTGGGTTTATTAAATTTACTCAATCTACCTATGGATTAGTAGGAGATAATTATGACAATCAATTTATGTTATTCTTTGGAAAAAGATTTTCTTATGAACAGCGAAAATGGATGGAAGAAAATATATTAAAGATGTCATCATATCAAAGATCAGAGTGCAGGCAAAGATTAATTTTGGGGTACTAAAATAATCATATAACTATGTACATATTCTTAATGTGCATATGAATGTTATAGAAATTATATATTGGGAATTTGAAATGCATAATTTTTAACTACGCGTGGTTTATTTAAATATTCGGGACATATCTAAAAATAAATAAACATAAAAATAGAGCTAGTATCATAGATGTTAGAATACTAGCTCTATTTTCTAATTAACATTATTTAATTGCAATTTTATAATATTGAAAAATAAACATTTAAACCTGTATAGTAAAATATAAATACAATGACTAGATTTTTTGTGTAAAACTGTTTTGTAACATATTTGAAAAAAAGATGAAGTAATATACAATTATGTTATAAGTATTGAAGGGGGGAATAAAATGAAAAGTCTAAGATTAAGAAATATTATTATTTGTACATTGGTTGCAGCTTCGATTACAGCGCTAACCCCAATAGGAGTTTCGGCAGAGTGGAAGTCTAATTATAAAGGCTGGTGGTATACAGAAGGTAATTCGTATGCCACTGGATGGAGAAGGATAGATGGCTTTTGGTATTATTTCTACCAAAATGGATATATGGCACAGAACACTACTATTGATGGGTATTACTTGAATTCCAGAGGAGTGTGGATTGATTCAGTAAATACATTAATAGGACAAGAAATATTAAAGAATGTCAGTATTCAAAATCCATCATTTTATATAGAGTGTCCAAGTAGTGGTGTGGATATTAGCAACCTAGAAAATATTATTAAAGATGATATAAGCAAGCTAAAAATCACTAACTCTTATGAAATGTTTAATGTATCTGATTATGATGTAACTATGACAAGTTATGGATCAGGTAATATTGGAATACAGGTTAAATGCAATTATAAAATGACAGCAGGAATGGAAGCAGATTTAGATTCAAGAGTGAGATCTATAGTCGCACAGATTGCTCCAGATAGCATGAGTCAGCCAGAGAAAGAACGTGCGATACATGATTGGATAATAAATAATACAAAATATGATCAATCCTTAACTATATATGATCCTTATAATACTTTAATTAAACATACTGGAGTCTGCGAGGGGTATTCTCTTTTAGCCCAAAAAATGTTTACTGTTGCAGGAATTAAATCAATGGTTGTAGAGGGTACTGCTGATGGACAGGTTCATGCATGGAACTTGGTTTATATAAATAACAAATGGCGTCATGTGGACTGTACGTGGGATGATCCAGTATCTAATTACGGCGATGTTATACAATACGACTATTATAACTTAACAGACCAAGAAATAAGTGCAGATCATTCATGGGACACTTCAGTTTATCCAAGTGCTAATTAGGTATATAATCCAACATAAATGAAAATATATATTATGCAATGCAAGCAATTAAATATTTATGGTAGTCCTGATTTATGTTGTTTATTTTTTGCATAATATATATTTAAATAATCTAAAAATGTGATATTGACTTAAAGTTAACTTTAAGTGTTAAAGTAAAGTTATAAAAACAAAGGAGTTGAGAGAATGAAATATCAAGCATCAAAAAATAGATATAATGAGATGAAGTATAGTAAATGTGGAGAAAGTGGTTTAAAGCTTCCTATGATATCCTTTGGTCTTTGGCATAATTTTGGAAGCAATGCAGATTATAATAACATGAAAGAATTATGTTTTACTGCTTTTGATAATGGAATAACCCATTTTGATTTGGCAAATAACTATGGGCCAGTTCCGGGAAGTGCAGAAGAAAATTTTGGACGTATTTTAAGAGACGATTTAGCGACATATCGTGATGAATTATTAATTAGTACAAAAGCAGGTTATAAGATGTGGGAAGGACCTTATGGAGACTTTGGAAGCCGTAAATATATATTAGCGAGTTTGGACCAGAGCTTAAAGCGTATGGGATTGGAATATGTAGATATATTCTATCACCATCGAATGGATCCCGATACTCCATTAGAAGAATCTATGATGGCTCTTGATACAGCTGTAAAAAGTGGAAAAGCACTTTACGCAGGAATTTCAAATTATAATGGAGAGACAATGGAAAAGGCAGCTGCGATTTTAAATGAATTAAAATGTCCATTTGTAATTAATCAAAATAGATATTCTATATTTGATAGAACTATTGAAAATAATGGACTTAAAAGAGCAGCAAAAGAAAACGGAAAAGGAATTATAGCGTTTAGTCCATTAGCCCAAGGGACATTAACAGATAAGTATTTAAGTGGAATTCCAGACGATAGCCGGATAAAGGTGGATGGAAGATTTTTAAAGCAAGATATATTGACAGAGAAGAAGTTAGAGCAAATTAGGAGATTAAACAATATTGCTTTAAATAGAGGGCAAACTCTTGCTCAAATGGCGCTTAGCTGGGTACTAAAAGATTCAGAAGTAACAAGTGTACTTATTGGAGCATCAAAACCGTCTCAAATTATTGAAAATGTGGGAATAGTTCATAAGATTGGATTCACGGATGAAGAGTTAATGATGATTGATGAAATAAGTGCTAACTAGGCTAGGGATAAAAAATAAGTTTTATGTATACATTTTCTTTTTCTTTCTATTCTAAAAATAGTAATTTTGGCGTATAATGTATCTTAGAAATTTCTGGTATTAAGGAGAGAAACTATGAAATATTCTATACAAGAAGCAGCTAGGATTACAGGACTAACACCATCTACCTTGAGATATTATGAATCTGAAGGATTATTGCCTAATATTAAAAGGGCCGAAAATAGACATAGATATTATGATGAGTCAAATCTAGAGTGGATAGCAGTAATTAATTGTCTAAAGAACACGAATATGCCTATTGAGCAGATAAAAGAATTTGTTATTTTAAATAGCCAAGGTGATGGTACATTATATAAAAGGTTGGAGTTAATATTAAAGCACAGGGAAAATGTTCAAAAAAAGATAGATGAATTAAATAAATATATGGAACATATTAATTACAAGGTTGACTATTTCACCATGGCGTGTGAATTAGGGACTGAAAAGGAACTTAAAAAAGAGCGATATCCAAATCATTTTTATATAAAAGAAGATGAATAATGAGAGTTAAGGAAAAAATATTTAGTGATACATAAAATATCAAATTAGCGTTTATATAAGTGAAAATATTTAAAAAGTTTAGTATTTTTTTATATTAGACTTTTTGTTATATAATTTCTAAATTCAATGGAAGATGAAAATTGATTTTGTGTAGTTAGTTATATAAAAATAGTAGAATTTAAGGTGATCATCAATATGAAATATTAACTAAATGTATGCAAATAGATTGATAAGAAACAGAGAGTAAGGGTAGTGAAATCTTATTAAGAAACAAGAAACTCTTAGGTATTGAAAATAAAAAATCGTATTTTAGAAAGAAGCAGCAACAGAGGAATTGATGGATAAAACAAAAAAGCAAATGGGTAAATAATTAGGAACTCTAGAAATAGGGTTCTTTTTGTGGTTGTTTTAAAATTATGATAAAAATACTTAAGAATTCTGATTAAAATGAAAAAAATGTTGCAACTTTATTAAAAATGTATTACTATATAACAGTAAAATCTAAAAGTTCAGATGAAGATAGCGGGAGAGTAATGGCTATGGTCATTCACCGAAGAAGTAAATCTTTCAGGTACCTATTTAATTAGAGATGACCGCTATTGGATGAAACCTTGGAGAGACTCGAAACGAGCACCGAAGGAGAAAGCTGTAAAGGCGAAACTCTCAGGTAAAAGGACAGGGGACAGATAACATATCTTATCAAAGTAATATATTATAAATTACTTCATTTAGATCTTATCTATTCCCATTTATATCTCAAATTACAAAACATTTATATTAGTAAAAGGCTTTTTAGTACATGCTTTTTTAACTAAGATGGAGGGATAAAAATGGATCAATTAAAATCAGGAAATCAAAATTTATCAAGAGGACTAAAAAATCGTCATGTTCAATTACTTGCAATTGGAGGAGCAATCGGTACTGGATTATTCCTTGGTTCAGGAAGGTCCATTCACTTGGCAGGACCATCTATATTGTTTGCGTACATGATAACAGGAATAATTTGTTTTTTTATTATGCGTGCCCTTGGGGAATTATTACTTTCTAATTTAAACTATCATTCATTTGTAGATTTTGTATATGATTATTTAGGAGAAAGAGCAGCATTTATAACTGGATGGACTTATTGGTTCTGCTGGATTTCACTTGCGATGGCGGATGTGACTGCTGCAGGCCTTTATATACAATACTGGTTCCCGAATATAGCTCAATGGGTTCCAAGTCTTATAATCCTTATAGTTTTATTGATTATGAACCTTACAGCAGTAAAGTTATTCGGTGAAATGGAGTTCTGGTTTGCCTTAATTAAAGTTGTTGCAATTTTAGCTCTAATTATAATCGGTATATTTATGGTTATTAAAGGATTTTCTACAGATGCTGGCGCAGCTAGCTTCACAAATCTTTGGAGTCATGGAGGATTGTTCCCGAAGGGTGCAACTGGATTTATTCTTTCGTTCCAAATGGTTGTATTTGCTTTTACCGGAATCGAGTTAGTAGGACTTACGGCTGGTGAAACAGAAGATCCAGAACGAGTTATTCCAAAGGCTATTAATAATATTCCAATTAGAATTATTATTTTCTATGTTGGAGCGCTATTTATTATTATGAGCATATATCCATGGACTTCAATTAATCCAGATAAAAGTCCATTTGTACAAGTGTTTTCAGCAGTAGGAATTGCAGCGGCAGCGAGTATTGTAAATTTCGTTGTATTAACATCAGCTGCTTCTGCATGTAACAGCGGTATTTTTAGCACAAGCCGTATGGTTTACTCTCTTGCAAAAGAAGGTAATGCACCAGAGTCAATGAATAAATTAACTTCTAATCAAGTACCTGCTAATGCTACAATCTTCTCAGCAATTATTATCTTGATTTCAGTTATTTTAAATTATATTATGCCAGAAGGAGTATTTGTTCTAATTACAAGTATATCAACATTTTGTTTTATCTTTATTTGGGCAATTATTGTTGTTTGCCATTTGAAATATCGTAAAACTAATCCAGAACTTGCAGCTTCGAACAAATTCAAGATGCCACTTTACCCAATCATGAATTATATAATTCTAGCGTTTTTAGCTTTTGTTATAATTACATTAGCATTTAATAATGAAACTCGTGTGGCTCTATTTGTAACGCCAGTATGGTTTATTATGCTTTGGTTGATCCATAAAGGGATTAAATCAAAAGCAGAAACAAAAGAAGCTGTTAAGAGGAATTTAACATAAGATTTTAATATTCAAATAACTCTGTTAAATGATTGTAGATTTTGATGTGATGAATGTTTTTAATACGTATGCTCACATTTTTAAAGTATGAATTTAAGAAATATTTAAGATAAAAGATAATAAACCACTTTATTCTAGATTAATCAGAATAAAGTGGTTTATTATATTGTTAACAATATATCTAAGTATGAATTAGTCTTGATACTGAGATAATTGTTGGCATGCAGAATTAAGAGAATTTATTGCTTGTTGAATTTTATTTTTATTATCTTGTTTTTCTGCAGAGCTAAGAGCTTGTTGTAGTGAACTTATAGTATCTTTGCATGAAGATACGCTTTGATCAACATATTGTTTAGCTTTTCCTGGCATATTTAGCACCTCCTATATAAATCATTCAAAGTTAGTATGAGCATAACTTAATTAAATATACGAAATTAAGAGAAGGAATTTGTATTGTAAATATTGGATATTTTGATTATGTAATACAAAAGGGAATAGTTTTTTTATTAATCTTAAGCTGCTTCTAAAATATAAACTTTAGTTATTAAAAGTAATCTGAATTATCTTAGCGTATTCAGTTATATAATTTTTATATTATTTAGAAGTGAAAAAGTATAAAAAAGTATAAAAAAGTATACAAAAGTATACAAAA
Organism: Clostridium sp. YIM B02569; assembly: GCF_022320765.1. Taxonomy (NCBI): domain Bacteria; kingdom Bacillati; phylum Bacillota; class Clostridia; order Eubacteriales; family Clostridiaceae; genus Clostridium; species Clostridium sp. YIM B02569. The sequence continues at coordinate 166,434 of NZ_JAKJJX010000012.1, forward strand.
GTATAATATACAACACATGAAAATAACTTTAGAATAATAAATGTAACTTAATACATAGGGGGATAAAAATGTTAAAAAGTATATTAAGAACATTAGCCGCTTTAACTATATTTACTATTATTCCAGTTATTTCATATGCTAATGATTCAACAAATGCATCGGAAATAAATTGGATTGAAGGGCCAAAGACTGTTGATGTAGGAACTGACTTAGCAAAGTTGGATTTGCCTAGTGAATACGTTTTTGCGAATGGAAAAGATGCAAAGGAATTAATGAAAGAAATGGATAATTCAGTTACCGGCATGGAACAGGGAATAGTTTTATCAAAAGATAATAATGAAAATTGGTATGTTTTATTTGAATTTGATAATATGGGATATGTCAAAGACAATGATGCAGGAAAAATAAATGATGATCAGTTATTGTCAGATATAAAAAATGGAACTGAAGAGGATAATAAGGAAAGAATGAAGAATGGAAAATCTACATTAGATATAATTGGATGGGATGAAAAACCACATTATGATCCAAACACCAATAATTTAGTATGGTCAGTATTATGTAATAGTAGTGGCGAACAGATAGTTAATTATAATGTAAGAGTTTTAGGGCGTGGTGGAGTGACTGAAGTCACACTGGTTGCAAGCAAGGACGAAATGTTGGCGGTTAAACCTAAACTGGAAAATATTATTAAGAATTATGCTTATAAAGAAGGAAAAAGATACTCAGATTACATAAAAGGCGATAAGGTAGCAGAAGCAGGATTAGCAGCACTAATTGTTGGAGGAACAGCATCTAAGATAGGTTTGTTTGCTAAAATACTAATAATATTTAAGAAGGTATGGATATTTGTTTTGGCTGTGATAGGAGGTCTATTTGGTAAAGTAATAAAGGTATTTAAGAAAAAGCCATATAGATATGATGAAACTGAATTGAATTCAAATAAAATTGTATTTAAAGAAAATTCTGAGGCAGATATAAAAAGCTGATATATTTTTTAAAATAATTTGTATGAGCTTTATTAGTCGCAAATATTCCAATATAAACTAAAGGTACATGTGAAAGTTTACTAAAAGCAACTTCCTCACATGTACATTTTTGTTGTATATGGAAAAAATTTATTGTAGTTATTCAGAATATAAATAAGGATTTGTTATAGGAAATGAGTAGAAATAAAAGCCATAAGTAAATTTATGTAAATTTACTTATGGCCATTAAATAAAGAATATAGCAGTATAACTCACACTAATATAGATAACTTAGTATCTAATTATAATCTTTCGACCATAATTAAACAGTGCAATACCTATATTAATATTTTGTTCGACTAAATAAGATACTTACACGACCATATATAATCTTTTGACTATATATGATTATTACACTACCAAATATAATCTTAGCTTGACTTTATAAGATAAGTTAGAATCCTATTATAATAAAATTAATCTACTATAATAAGACTTTTCCTAACCATATAAAATCTCATCTAATGTTAATACAAGTCTTTTGACTTGTATTAAATTCTGATAAACAAATATATTGTTTTTTGAACATATTTGTTTGCTTAACTGTTATATCCTTTATGATACTAGCATATCCTAAAGGAAGTATTTGATACTATGAAATTCATGGTAGTGCTATATAAATTTTCATTGATAAAATAATTAACTAGTAATTTTAAAAAAATTTCTAGTGATATAGTGATTAGTTAAAAGTTTTTGCGTGCAATATGTAGACTTAATGACTACAAAATTGTAGTCGTTAAGAATTGAAATTTAAATGTAAAATCATAAGGCGTTTTTATAATTTTATATTTAATACTATTTTCTATTATGTTCTTGTAAACTAGTTAAAGGCACTTCGCGTGAATTTTTTGGATTTTTAAAAAAATGGATATTAGCAGTTTCTGTATTAGTATTTACGCTTTCGATGTAAATTGGAGTTCCATTAAGTGTTACATTTGCCATTACTGATGATGAAACAATTTCCTGTGCTCTTTCTTTATCCATAATAAATCTCTCCTTTATGATTTTATGATTAGCTATATATTTGACATGGGAAAATTATAATATTCAATAAAAAATAAAAGTTCACAGTTTCTTAACAAGTTTTAATAAATTTTATTTTTACATCAAAAGATTGTGTGAAAAAATATTTTATTAGATAAAATACGCTTATTATAAAAAATATAATATGGTATTATGGGAGTAGATGAAATAATTAGTAGAAAAGTAGAAGGTGATAGACTTGATAGATTTTGATTATAGAGGATTAACGGGAGATATCATTACAAAAGAGGAATTTAGTTATGAAGAAGAACGAAAGGCTTGGAATAGGGCTATAGAAAAATATCCATTAGCAATTGTATATTGCCATACTAATGATGATATCATCAATGCAATAACTTGGGCCAAATTGCATTCAGTAGAAATTAGAATAAGGTCAGGCAGACATCACTATGAGGGATATTCAACAGGGAATGATGTTTTGGTTATTGATATTAGCAAAATGAATGCAATTAGTGTAGATGAAGAAATAGGAATAGTAAAGATGCAAGGCGGAGTTAGGAATAGGGAACTTTACGAGGTTTTAGGAGAACTGGGCTATCCATTTCCAGGAGGAGGATGTCCAACTGTTGGAGTTTCGGGACTAACTTTAGGTGGCGGATGGGGTTATTCAAATAGATTGCTTGGATTAGCCTCTGATAACTTACTTGAAATTGAATTGATAGACTATAAGGGGGAAAGAATAGTTGCTACAGATAAATCTAATACAGACTTGTTTTGGGCTTTAAGAGGTGCTGGTGGAGGAAATTTTGGAGTAGTTACTAGCATGATATTTAAACTTCCTGAAAAAATTAAGATGGCGACTTTAATAGATATCGATTATATAGGCGTTGATGATCATGAGATATTAGATATATTTGAGATTTGGACACATTTATATATGAGTTTAGATAAAAGAGTTAATTTAAAGATGGGGATATATAATTCAGAAATAAAAGGAAGAGGAGTCAGAATTACAGGAATATTATATGGTTCCAGAGAAGAGGCAGAAGTAATTTTAGGCGACTTTAAGAATATTTCTAAAAAAGGAGTATTTGATTTTAACTATATTTCAGTTTTGGATGTAAATAGAAGGATTCAAGATGGTCATCCTCCATATGAAAAATATAAATCGGCAGGAAGATTCGTATATAAGGATTATAGTAGAAGTGAAATGAAAAAAATCATAGAACTTGTTGAAGAGAGGGCTAAAGGTGCAGTATATGCAGCTGTTTCCCTATATGGATTAGGTGGAGCAATTATGGAAAAAGATAAAAATGATACAGCTTTTTACTATAGAGATGCGAAATTTATAATGGGATTTCAATCTGTTTGGGAAGAAGCTGAGTATGCGCCTATGAATATAGAATGGGTTAAAGAAAAGCTTAAATACATAAATAGTATCACAACAGGTTCATATATTAATTTTCCATGCGCAGATATTGAGGATTATGAAAAAGAGTATTATGGAGAAAATTTAGAAAAATTAAGAGAAGTTAAATTAAAATATGATCCGTATGAGGTGTTTAAATTTCCTCAAGGAATACGAATTGGAAACGGGCAAAATTTAAATTAAGGAAATTATTTATAATAAAATATTATTTGGAAGCGAAAAAAGGCTATGTATAAGAGATAATTGTTTTAAACTTATACATAGTCTTAAGTTTTTTATACTACTTTTAAAATGAAGATATTCAATAATTTTGTGTACGCTTAAAAATATTTTAGAAAATATTTTGCCAGTAAGACTTTATATTGAATTATATTACATAATTTGCTAAGATTTATACATAGAAATAAATCAAATTTTAAATACAAATGTAAAGCTATTCTGGTTTTAATGGGAAGATATTACTGTTTGAACATTAGTGTATTATTGTGTAATATTTTAGGAGGTAATTATTTGGTTAATTTTGAGATGGAGATTAAAAAAATAAATCCAATCAATATAAAGGAAATGGAATTGAATAGATATAAGATCGATGATGACATTAAGAAATCCATTATTCTATATAATTCAGCAATAGGAGAAATAAAAAAGAGTAACTTTGAGTTGGCTGTAAATGATTTGAAAAAAGCTTTATCCTATAATAAGGGGTTTTCAGATGCAATTAAGCTTATTGGATTGTGCTATGTTAGTATGAAGCAATATAGAAATGCAGAAAAGATCTTTAAGAAACTTAAAAAATACGCTATATATGATAGTTTAGCAAATGATTATATACAAAGTCTAAAAATAAAATCATCCAGAGGAAGAAATGTAAATAATATGGATGTTATAAATCATATTAATAGTGATATATGGAATGAGTACTCTAAAAAAACAAAGCGCTCGACAGGGAAAATAATTATGGTTATATTAAGTACAGTAATCATTATGGGTGGTATTGTAATGAATTATTTTTATCCAAAGTTTATTCAGGTGGCAATAGCGAAGGTTCCTATCGAAACTCAAGAATTTTTACATAAGCTTAGTATAAATAATAAACTAATAGTAAAGCAAGAGGAAGTCGATAACGATCAGAACAAAGTAGATGATTCGTTAGAAGAGAACATGGTAAATCTTGAAAATAGTGAGAAAGCTAAAATAGATTCAGAAGATCAGAAAGTAAAAAGCGATAGCTATAAAAATAATATCTTTGGCATGTTAGATGAGGCTGAGAAATCAATTGGAGACGGAAAATATGAAATTGCTGCTGAGGATTTAATAAATGTGAAGAACGAAAATCTTGATAATGATATGAAAGCGAAGTTTGATAAATTATGGCAAGATTTAAAAATAAGTGGACTCTGGCCTATATACAATGATGGAAATAAGCTATATAAACAAAAAAAATATGCGGAAGCACTTCCTAAATTAAAAATGGCTTCACAAATCGATTCTGATATAGATATTATGCCTTGGTTGATGTATCAAATAGGGACATGCTATAAAGAGACAAATGATTATTCAAATGCTCTTATATATTTTAGGCAAGTTAAAGATAAATATCCTAAAACTGAGTATTCTTCATATGCAGATTATAGTATGAAGGAAATGGGGAATTAGAAATGTTTCTTTCCCCCAAAATAGCTATGCTTATGTAATTAATTTAAAAAAAATTTAATAATAATAATTATAATTAAAACGTGCCGCATTAGATTAAATAGTCTATACAGCACGTTTTATCACTATCCTTAAATAATAATAAATAAAAATTACACAAAAGTGGGATAATTGTATATAATTATATAATATTGTATTATATAGGTAGAGGCGTTTTAATGATCTAATATAAAATAAGATTAAAGGAAATTAGCCTTTAACTCATGCTTATATGAGACAGTATTATTGACATATTTTTTAGATTGTATATGGATTGGAGCGTGGTACTTTTGTATTCTATTATTATAGTAGAGGATGATTCTATACAAAGAGACATTTTAAAGAGAATGATATTATCTGTATGTGACTTTGTAAAAATTTATGAGGCTGATAGCGAAATGTCAGCATTAGAAATAATTTTAAATAATGATATTAATATGTTTTTAATAGACATTAGTTTAAAACAATCTTCAGGATTGGATCTTGCTATGAAGATTAGAAGTATATCTAAATACGAATTTAGGCAAATTATTTTTTTGACAACACACATGGAATATATAACCCAAGCATTTAAACAAACTCATTGCTATGATTACATTGTAAAACCATATGATAAAAATGATGTACAAGCTATGTTGAATAAGATTATTCTTAATGAAACAAGTGATTTAAATAACAAAGTTGATAATTATAACGAGGAAAAAGATAAAGAGATTGTAATCACATTAAAAAATGGCGTGTACGTTGGAATAAAGGTAAATGATATTATATTTATAGAAGTTGATGGTAAAAACTGTGATATTAATACTTACAATGGAGTTTATACTGCATATAACATAAGTTTGAAAAAAATATTGCAGCTAATTGACTGCAATTATATAGTTCAAAGCCATAGAGCTTTTGCAATAAACACGAATTATATATACAAAATAGAAAAACTAGATGTTAAACTTAGTGAAGTATATTTTAATGAATGTAGTAAGACAGCATTTTTAGGATACAAATTTAAAAATAGCATTATGTCTGAATTTAAAAAAGGAAAAGTGATAATATGTTAAGTTCAGCGATTATAAATGGGATGAATACATTTAATATAATTTATTTATGGGCAACATTAACCAAGAAAAATAATGATATATTGAAATTGGCTTTAAGTGTATTGATTGCTTCAATTCTGTGTACAGGTATTGAAGTATTACAATTAAACTTTATTATAACCTACATAACAATTATTACAATTATTAAGGTAGTATATAAAATAGATTTAAAACAAGCTGTGCTAGGATTTTTTTTGGTACTTATTATAATAATAAGTTTAGAATTAATATTTTCTGCTCTTATTGATAAATTTATTTTCGATAATATATTTAAGGCAATTTGTGTAGAAGGAATAATACTGGGAGGAGAAATTATATTTTCAAAGATAAATCTATTAAATGAAAACTTTATTTTTGAGAATAAGGATAATGTAGTTTTTATTTATTCTATTCTAATATGCAGCGTATATGCTATTCTTTTTAAGATTAGTTGGTATTATGACAACATAGTGATCTTGAATAATTTATTCATTTCATCTTTAATATTTGGCATACTGGCTTTATCTCAGGTTTTGATATATTTATATTTTATTAAGGTAACAAGGGAAAAAGAATCCTTAAAAGTTTCTAATGAATATAATACAGTTATTGATGAAATAGTTCAGGAAATAAAACAAAGACAACACGATTTTGTTAATTATAAAAATTCAATAAGGGGAATGGTGGAGGTTTTAAGTGAAAGAGATTTAAAGGAAGCTATTAGAACTTATATGAAAGACGAAGATATATATGATAGTAAAATAAATGAACTTATATATATTGATAATGTAATTGTTAGATCTATAATATATAGGAACATGTGCAGAGCAAAAAAGAATAATATTACTTTTAAATATGAGATAGAGAATAGTGTTTTAGATAATATATTAAGTTATAATGAGTTCTCTAATTTATTAAATAATTTATTAAATAATGCTTTTGATGAAGTGATAAAAGAAGAATGTACAGTAAAATATATTGAAATAAAGATTTTTAATAAAGACAAAAAATCTCATCTAGTGGTTAAAAATCAAATAGTAAATCCTAGTGATATTAACTTAGATGAGATTTTTACAAGAGGCTATTCTACTAAAAATATTGATACAAGAGGTTATGGTTTATATAATGTACAACAAATAGTTAACTTACGTAATGGATATATTAAAATTAATATAGAATGCAATGAAATTCTTTTTGATATTTATTTCAATAGTTCCTCGGGATAATCTGGCTCTCCCCACATACCTGGACAGCTCGATTTAGATGTTAAGTTAAATAACTTGAGAAGTATAGCTGAAAAAATGTTTATAGATTTTTGCATTTGAAACAACTCCTTTTCTATTAATAATAATTATTTGAAGTATTTGTATGAATATACTTGCAAATATGCAATTACATATTTGCACATTTGACAGGGTAAAGAATACTACAATCCAAAGAGTTAGCGATATTAAAGAAATTATTTTTAATGTCGCTTTATTTTTTACAGGTCTCTTTAAATTACGGCATGGCGCATAAATTGCAACTATAATAAAAGATATTGTAAAGAAAATTATATTAAAACTATTATTTATCTTAGGTGCTAATGTAGTAAATAGCATTACCATTATGAAGTACATTGTAGTAACAAATAAACATGAAATAAAAGTTTTACAGTGAACACCTCCCATAAAGGGCCTAATTGAAATTAAAATAACATAAGATAGTAAAAGTATAGGGACTTTATTCAAGCTTAGAAATATTAAGAATATAACTATAAAATCGAATAAATTGCCTAAAATTACTTCTAATGTATATTGAATTTTAAGTAAATCTGTTTTAATTAAAGAAGAGTTATTTTCTTCTAAGTACCTTGTTATAAAAGTTGATATTAATTTTATCATTTTAACCTCTCTAGATTATTTAGTGAATAATATCTTTATAAAGCATATTGGATAAAATTTCAATATTATTGGAATAAAACGTACAAATTTTGGAATGAAAAGAATAATTGTTTAATAATTAAGCAAATAATTTATTGCATTGCTTTTAATACTTCATATTGTATGTTTAGAGGAAACACTATTTATTTAGGTTTAGTAATATGAGAATATATAAATGTGGTAAAGAGTGTTATTAAGCTGATGGTGATGTTAATAATACTAATAATTAAGAGGGGAGAGGTAATATGAAAAAACAACTTAGAAAAGTGATGATTTTGGCTGTATCATTATTAATGCTTTTGGGACAAACTCCTAACATTGTTTTCGCTGCAACTTCACCAAATATATCAAGCAGTGCTTATAACAGTGAAAACATATTTACTCAGAGTGGTTACAAAGGACAATGTACATGGTTTGTATGGGGACGTGCATATGAGAAATTAGGAATAAAGTTAAACTCTCAGTTTTATGGCAATGCAAAACAATGGTGGAATGAAACTACTTATCCGAAAGGGCAAACACCAGCCGCTAATTCTATAGCTGTATTCGGGAATGGTAGCGCGGGGCATGTTGTATTTATTGAAAGTGTTTCTGGTGACACAATATACTTTAACGAAGCTAACTATCATGTGAGTAAGGCATATGATGGCGCAGAGGAAAATCAGACAGTATCAGCATTTAAGAGCAGATCTGCGAATTTTCTTGGATTCATATATCTACAGGGTAATCCATCTGAACCGAGTGATCCAACACAAAGTGGCTTTACTTATCCCAATAATGCTCAAGTATCAGGAGATTTTCTTTACGTAAGAGATTCGAGTGGGAATATTATTTCTGGTCGTAGAGTTGATGATGGGGATAAAATAACAGTATTGGATGTTAGTTATTCAACTCAATTGGCTTTGATAGAATATCCAACACCTAATGGAGTAAGGACAGGATATGTTACAAATGCTACAAATATAATTAAATATTTTAATGCTGGAGCTTGGAAAAATGGTTCTACATCAGAAAATGTTTATGATTCTAATGGAAATGTAATAGGATCACTATCTCCTGGTGAGACCGGGACACCACTGTATCGTAAAAATGGTAAGCTGAGTGTAGTTTATAATACGTCTAAAGGCGCAAATACTAAATCAGGATTTGTAGTATATAATGGAGGTTTCAATAAGTATTAACAAGTGAGTTTTAAAAATGTGGGTATGACTTTATTTCAAAGAGGAAAGTCTAAATGAGATTGTGGGTTAGAGAATAGGTTTTATATATACATTTATAAATAATAAATATAGTTTAATAAAAATTGATGATATAAAATGTTTGATATCATCAATTTTTTTATTATTTTATTTTAGATATAACCTTATATGCAAATGTTTCTGAATAGTATATAAAGTGAATTGAAAGAATTTATAAATTAAGGTTTCATATTTTTAAAATATCAAAAGTATATAGGTTGGATTTTTAAATATTTACTTCAGAATATTCAATCTATACAACGGTTTCTAGTGTATCAATATATGTATTAGTTAGCATAATAGCGAATAATAGCGAAAAAACAGAATAACTTCACAAAAAGGTGAGAAGATAGGAAATTAATATATGCCAGAGGTGTTAAGATGAAACACGTCGCTAAGAGATGTGAAATTAATAACTTAAAGCTAATAGAACTAATGAAAATGAAGTTCAAAAAGTTTTTTGAAAAGTTGTTGACAAGCTTTGAAAGCGGTGATATACTGAGTAAGCTGTCAGAAACGACAGATATTTTTAAAGCCCTATAACAACAGGCTTTAGAAAGAAAAATTGGTCTTTGAAAATTGAACAGAATAACATAAATACATTTAAGTAAACCAGCAATTTTATTTGAGTAAGCTAAGATTAAACTTTTTATTGAGAGTTTGATCCTGGCTCAGGACGAACGCTGGCGGCG